>SFNZ01000129.1 GCA_004552615.1 Bacteroidales bacterium
ATCTGAGGTCTGCGCTTCCGTCTTCGTCCGGAGGTGTCCCTACGGCGCTGAATACTATTTCCACATTGTCAAGACATTCTGCGAGGTCGCAGGTGAAATGCAGCCGGCCTTCCCTGACGTTGCGTGCAACCATGTCGTCGAGCTGCGGCTCGTAAATCGGTATTTCACCTGACCTGAGTCTTTCTATCTTGCGGCTGTCGACGTCGACACAAGTCACGTCCGCACCCATTTCCGCGAAACAAGTCCCGCTTACGAGACCTACATATCCGGTTCCTACAATTGCAATTCTCATGATTCCTTTAGCTTTGTTTATCAGCGGAGTATTCCTTGATGTCCTGCTCGTCTGCAATCGGGCAGATGAGCAGCCTGCCATTCTTCTCCGCTACGATATAATCTTTCAAATCTTTGATTATCACCATTTTCTCTTCTCCTGCGTGGACGATGCACCCTTCGCATCCGAACAGTCTGACATCTCCTCCCACGATTCTGTTCCCGCCTTCTGATGCGTTGATGTGCATGCCTGTCGAACTCCAGCTTCCGAGATCCGACCATGCAAGGTCAGCGGCAATAACATATATCGAAGGAGACTTTTCCATGACCGCATAGTCGATGGATATCTTGTCGCACTGGGGGAAGAGTTCCTCGAGCATTGCCTGCTCGTCCTCTCTTCCGAATGATTTTGCCATCCTGTCCATCATTCCGGCTATCTGTGGTGCAAATTCCCTCATCTGGGATACGATGGTGGATACTTTCCATACGAATATGCCCGCGTTCCAGAAATAATTGCCCTCTGTGATATATCCCTTGGCGGTTTCAAGGCATGGCTTCTCTTTGAATGCCTTGACTTTCAATACTTTCCCTTCTTCGGTACCTGACGAGCATATATATCCGTATCCGGTCTCCGGCCTGTCAGGCTTGATGCCTACGGTGACTATGGCATCATTCTCCGCGGTGAACTCGAGAGCTTTTTTCATCACATCCGTGAACCTGTCCTGTTTCATTACGATGGCATCAGAAGGAGTGACGACTACGTTGGCATCAGGGTACTTTCGCATTATCTTCCAGCAGGCGTATGCAATGCATGGAGCCGTGTTGCGCGGTACGGGCTCGGCAAGTATCTGGTCTTCAGGAATGTAAGGAAGCTGTTTTCTTACGGTTTTCACATATCTGGCTGATGTGACGACCCATATCCTGTCCGGATTGCAGACTTGCTGGAATCTGTCTGCCGTAAGTTGTATCAGGGATTTTCCTACGCCGAGGAGGTCTATGAACTGCTTCGGCATTTCGGGGGTACTGGCCGGCCATAGTCTGCTGCCGATACCGCCTGCCATTATGACAATTTGAGTATTCATTTTTCCAACGCTTCCACAAGTTTGACAATAATTTCCGGCCATTCGGACCATTCTTGTTTCAAATTTATAATAAAATATCGGTATTTGGGAAATAATGTGTAAATTTCAGCATTATTATTAACCAAAATATCAATGGCAATGAAAAAGTACATAGCTGAAGCTATCGGCACGGCCGTGCTGGTGCTTCTCGGATGCGGCAGCGCCGTGTTCGGCGGGTCTCATCTTGCAATCGCTTTTGCGTTCGGTCTTTCCGTTGTGGCCATGGCCTATACCATCGGCGGCACATCAGGATGCCATATCAATCCGGCAATCACCCTCGGAGTGTATCTTTCAGGGCGTATGGACATCAAGGAGGCTCTCGGATATTGGATCGGGCAGATAGTCGGCGGTATTCTCGGTGCAGCCATCCTTTTCTGGATTACTTCAATGAGCGGATTCGAGATGGGCGGTGCCAATGTGGCAAATGCTGCCGGAGGTGTGACTGTCGGATGTGCGTTCATTGTTGAGATCGTGGCTACCTTCATCTTCGTGCTTGTAGTCCTGGGATGTACTGATTCCAAGGCAGGTGCAGGAGATTTCGCCGGACTTGCTATCGGTCTTTCCCTCGTGCTGATCCACATTGTCTGCATTCCTCTCACCGGTACATCCGTCAATCCTGCACGTTCCATCGGACCTGCAATTTTCGTAGGCGGTGAGGCTTTGAAGCAGCTTTGGATTTTCATCGTGGCTCCTCTTATCGGTGCTGCCCTGAGTGCAGTCGTATGGGGAGTTCTCGCTCCGTCTGCCAAGAAGTAGTTTTGTAAACTTCAGTAATTCATTACTTTGAGCGTTGTCCGCCGCCCGCGGGAGACCTTCGCCTTCGGCTCATCCCGTCTCTCGCTACGCTCGAGCCACCCGTTCACAAGGTCACGGGCGACCATGGGTCCCCGCGGGCGGCTAAATATTATGCACATTGAAGGACATGAACGGGTGACCGTCAAGAGTGCCGGAGATCCCGAAATTGCCTTCTGTACGCGTTGCAAGATATGAGACGGGGGACAGTTCGATGGCAATCAGGTCAGCTGTACGAATATAAATCCGTGATGTGACTTCCGTAAGGGACTTCTCAACCATTGCGGTGATTTCCGCTGCCGACTTGCCGGCTGAGAAAATCTCCGTTCCGTTTTTCTGAAGCGAGAAATCAATACCGGACAATTCCCCAACAGTGCGCAAAGGTGCAGGGAGAAATGACGTATGGTCCAGCGTCAAGGATTCCGCAAAACATTCAGGACCGTCATCAATATGGTCAGCGGGATAGAGAAGAATGCCGTAATTGACAGAGTCATAGTATCTTGATGCGAATCTTGCGCCTACGCACCGTCCGGGTTTGCAGACTCTTGCGAACAGGACCGGGGAGAAATCCAGCCTGTCGACAAAATCAGGAGGGAAGAAATCCTCATTGTCTTTCTCCCACGTCGTATCCGGGCGGGACAATATATGCCCGCTATATGTTTTTACCAAAATGTTCATATCATTGATTTCCTGCCATTCAAGCTGACACGAAGTCAGTGGCGTTCTCCTCCGAAATGCAGGAAGAGCTGCTGGGCAGCATCCTCGAAAGCCTTGCCTTCCAATGGCTTGCGCCTTTCCATTGCAGCCGCTTTCCTCTCTCCGTCATATCTCTCCTTGAGAATCTCGAACTGCCTCTTGGTATCGAGGGTGAATTCCCCGTTCTGGATCCATGCGAAATATGTAGGTTCGCTGAAATATACTTCCCGTGCAGTACGTCCCTTGTGCTTTCCGAAACTTAT
>SFNZ01000052.1 GCA_004552615.1 Bacteroidales bacterium
CCCAGCTGACCAAGACTTTCGGGTCGGCTGACAATTTCGATGTCATCATCAATGTCGACAAGGGAGACTGCGAGATTTACCAGAATCTCGAGGTCGTCGAGGTGGTGGAGAATCCGAACACCCAGATTTCCATCGATGAAGTGAACCGGAACGGGGATGACTACGAACTCGGGGAAACCTTCACCAAGAGGGTGGAGCTCAAGGATTTCGGAAGAAGGGGTATCCTGAACATCCGCCAGAATCTCCAGGGCCGCATCATGGATATCGAGAAGGCCAACCTCTACAACAAGTACACTGACAAGATCGGTGAAATCTTCACCGGCGAGATTTACCAGAATTTCTCCAAGGAGCTCCTTATCCTCGACGAGGACGGGAACGAGCTCAGGCTTCCAAAGTCTGAGCAGATTCCGGGCGAGCATTTCAAGAAGAACGAGTCAGTCCGCGCCATCATCAAGAGCGTGGAGATGAAGAACAATACCACTCCTTACATCGTGCTCTCCAGGACTTCTGACGAATTCCTGAAGAAGCTTTTCGAGCAGGAGGTGCCTGAGATTTACGACGGCCTCATCACCATCAAGAAGGTTGTCCGCATCCCGGGCGAGAGGGCCAAGGTGGCAGTCGAGTCATACGATGACAGGATCGACCCTATCGGAGCATGTATCGGAGTGAAGGGTTCCAGGATCATCGGAATTGTCCGTGAACTCAGGAACGAGAATATCGACGTCCTCCAATGGACAACGAATACCCAGCTCCTCATCCAGAGGGCCCTGAATCCGGCCAAGATATCTTCCATCGACATGGGAAACGGCGAGGATGACAAGATCAAGGTGTTCATGCTTCCTGAGGAGGTGAAGAAGGGTATCGGCAAGGGCGGATGCAACATCAAGCTCGCCAGCATGCTCGTGGGACGTGAGATTGAAGTCTGGAGGGAGGTTCCGAAAGATGACGCTGATGCTGAAGACGATGACGAGGACGTATTGCTGAGCGAGTTCAGCAACGAGATTGACCCTTGGGTCATCGAGAGGCTCCAGTCCATCGGCTGCGACACTGCGAAGAGCGTTCTTGCACTCGACCCGGCCGACATTGCGAAGAGGGCTGATCTCGAGGACGAGACTGTGGAAGATGTGATGAACATCCTCCGTGAGGAATTTGAAGAGGAATAATTAAAACTAAAGGGGTTTATATGGCAGAAATCAGACTAAACAAGCTGACAAAACAGTTCAACATCGGGCTTCAGACACTTGTCGACTTTCTCAACGGGAAGGGCGCCAATCTCAATCTGGACCCGAACGTGAAGGTATCCGACGAATATCTTCCTGAACTGGAGAAGGCTTTCGGAAAAGACTTGAAGGCTAAAGAGGATTCGGAGAAAGTCCGCATCAAAATAAAGGAAATCATAGAGAAGGACACGAAGAAGAAGGAGGAGGATGAAGATGAACCTTCCAAGGAAACCGTAATCATCAGGACAGGACTCTCAAGTTCTCCTGCATCCCAGCCTGAGGATGCCGCAGTGCAGGAACCGGCCGTAGCGGCAGAGACGGCCGGTCCCGAGATACCCGCCGGCCAGGCTGCTGTGGACGGGATGAAGGCGGAGCCTGAAGAGGCTGAACCGGTCGTTGATGAAAGCCCGGCCGCTCCTGTGCAGGCTGAGACTGCAGAAAAGCCGGAAGCGGCAATGCTTGGCCCGGAACCGGTCCGGGAACCGGAGATCCTGCCGGAAAATACAGAGGCACAGGAACATGTGGCTGCACAGGATGAGGACGAGGAGAAGAACAGCGAGGACAGGCCTTCCGCTCCAACCCCGGCGGAGGCAGTCGCTGCCGCTCCGGCTCTCCACAAGTCCGATTTGAAGAAATCCGACAGGAATATAAAGGATTTCAATCCGAAGGCGGACAAGGCCAAGCTGAAGGCCGAGCACAAGCTTCAGAAGGCGGCATCCAGCAAGGAAGATGACACGGACACTGCATCCACCGGTTTGAAGATCGTCGGCAAGGTGGATTTGTCCCAGTTCGAGACCGGACGCAAGAACAAGAAGCGCGAGCGCATCAACAAGGGCGGAAGCCAGAAGGTGGACGTCAACAAGATTGACGGAGAGGACAAGGGCGATCGCAAGGACCAGAAGAAGAACCGTGGCGGCAATCAGGCCGGCCAGGGTAACGGCAAGAAGGACCAGCGCCAGAACAACGGACAGCAGGGCCAGGGCAAGGCTGCCCGCCGCAAGGAGCGCATGAACGAGAAGTTCAAGCCGGCTCTCACGGCTGCCGAGGAGGAGGAACTCCAGAAGGAAATCCAGAAGCAGGTCAAGGAGACTTATGCGAGGATGAACGACAGCAAGTCCAGGAACAATTTCGGAGCCAAGCACAGGAAGGAGAAGCGCGAGCTTGCCTCCCAGAAACTCCAGGAGGAGATGGCCCAGGTGGCAGCCGAGAAGAAAGTCCTCAAGGTCACTGAGTTCGTTACTGTCAACGATCTCGCCACCCTGATGAACAATACTCCGGTGAACAAGGTCATAGAGGCTTGCCTCAATCTCGGTCTCATGGTTTCCATCAACCAGCGTCTTGACGCCGAGGCACTTGTTCTCGTGGCTGAGGAGTTCGGCTACAAGGTGGATTTCGTGACTGCAGAGCTTACGAACGAGATCAACCAGGATAACGAGCCTGACAGGGAGGAGGACATGGAGACCCGTCCTCCGATCATTACCGTGATGGGACATGTCGACCATGGCAAGACATCTCTCCTGGACTATATCAGGAAGACCAATGTGATTGCCGGCGAAGCCGGTGGTATCACACAGCACATCGGTGCATACAATGTCGTGCTTGCCAACGGACGCAGGATTACCTTCCTCGATACTCCGGGCCACGAGGCGTTCACGGCGATGCGTGCCCGCGGAGCGCAGCTGACCGACCTTGCCATCATCATCATCGCGGCTGACGATGCTGTCATGCCGCAGACCATCGAGGCAATCAATCATGCTCAGGCGGCAGGTGTGCCTATGGTATTCGCAATCAACAAGATAGACAAGCCGGGCGCACAGCCTGAGAAGATTCGCCAGCAGCTCTCCCAGATGAATATTCTGGTGGAGGACTGGGGAGGAAAATACCAGTGCCAGGAGATTTCCGCCAAGAAGGGTCTCAATGTGGACAAGCTTCTTGACAAGGTGCTCCTCGAAACGGATCTCATGGATCTCAAGGCCAATCCGAAGAAACTCGGCGTGGGTACTGTGATCGAGTCATCTCTTGACAAGGGTCGCGGTTATGTGGCCACCATCCTGGTGCAGGACGGAACCATCCACAGCGGAGACATGATGTTGAGCGGATGCTATTACGGACGAATCAAGGCCATGTTCAATGAGCGCGGCCAGAGGGTCGAGAAGGCAGGTCCTTCCACTCCGGTTTCAGTACTCGGCCTCAACGGCGCTCCGAGCGCAGGTGACAAGTTCAATATAATGGCTGACGAGAAGGAGGCCAAGTCTATTGCAAACAGGCGCGAACAGCTCATCCGTATCCAGGGTATCAAGACCCAGAAGCACATGACTCTCGAGGAGATCGGACGAAGGATTGCAATCGGCAATTTCAAGGAGCTGAATATTATCGTCAAGGGAGACGTGGACGGCTCGGTGGAGGCGCTTTCGGATTCTCTCATCAAGCTCTCAACGGAGGAGATTCATGTGAACGTGATCCACAAGGCTGTGGGTGCAATCTCCGAGTCGGATATCATGCTGGCCACTGCGTCGGATGCGATTATCGTCGGATTCCAGGTGCGTCCTTCATCCGATGCGAGGAATCTTGCAGAGAAGGAAGGTATCGAGATCAGGCTTTATTCCATCATCTACGATGCGATCAACGAGGTCAAGGACGGTATCGAGGGTATGCTCGAGCCTGAGAAGAAGGAGGAGGTTACTTCTACGGCATACGTGAAGCAGACATTCCATATTTCCAAGGTCGGAACGATTGCCGGCTGTCTCATAAAGGACGGCAAGATGACTGCCAAGAGCAAGGTTCGTCTCATCCGTGACGGTATCGTGGTGTTCACCGGCGAGCTTTCTTCCCTGAAGAGGGGCAAGGACGACGCGAAGGAGGTCATTAGCGGCATGGAGTGCGGTATCGGCATTGACAAGTACAATGATATCAAGCCGGGCGACGTGATCGAGGCCTTCCAGATCGTCGAAATCAAGAGAACCTTGTAGGCGGTATTGCGGCCGGCAATATCTCATTTTTCCGGACCAGGCCCTCCCAAGCAGAGCTTGGGCCCCTCTAGTGCCGAGGGCGGCAAGTCCTCCAAAATGAGATATTGCCGGCAGTTTCAGATACCATTTCGGTTTTTAAAAGTATCGCTTGCCTTATTGAAATCAGGCAAGCGAAATATCCAACAAGGCGTGCAACGCCCCGTCGGAGCAAAGCTCCGCGCAATACCCCACCGGGGTGGCAGCATAGCTACGGGGGTTAGCGGATTATCTCAACGAAATTAGGCTGGCAAGCGCGTATTAGCGAAGGACTCACGCGCACATTAACAAGGCGTGCAACGCCCCGTCGGAGCGGATTATCTCAACGAAATTAGGCTGGCAATTTGCCAGCCTAATTTCGTTGAGATACCAAGATTCGAACTTGGACAGACAGAACCAAAATCTGTAGTGCTACCATTACACCATACCTCAATTCCGATTTGCAAAGATAGGATTTATTTCCTTTCCGTCAAAATCTGAATCCTATAGTCAGGACTACATCCCATACTTTCTTCTTGTTCAGAATCTCAGGCGTGTAGCTCAAAACGTTGTTTCCATCGAAAATATAGTCATCGTAAGGATAGATATACTCCTTCGGATATAATGTTCCGCGGAAAGCCAAATCAGCGAAGAACGAGCCTTTCGAACTGTATCCGAGACCAGCCGCAACAGAATGCCTGTTGGCTGAAGGAGCTTTCTTGGTGCCATAGTCGTCATAATAACGCTCTCCGGATGTCACCAGATTGTATCCTGCCCTGACAGCCACGCAAGGAATCGGCTTGACCTCGCCTCCTATGCGAAGCATGTGCGAAGCTCCGGTGTAATCCTGGATGTCGAAATTTACCTGCTCGAAAGCACTGTTGTCATTCGTGTCAATTTCCTTGAACTTCATTTTGCTGTAGTTGCACATTTCATAGTCGATGCTGAGAAGTCCTACGGAACCGAACGTGTAAGCCGCCCCGACATTGAACCGAAGAGGTGACACGAGTTTGTATTCGTACTCACCGCGAGGTGACTGGGCGCTTGCATTGAACGATGCATCAGTGAAATACGTGTCCCCGGCATGCTGCCAATGCTCCTTGATCCTCAGCGCGGTAGGCGTCTGGAAAGCCAATCCGAATCTCAGCCCTTCCACCGGCACAGCTATGATGCCGAACTTGCCATACACTCCGGCTCCTGATGCGTCATAGGCATATCTGTACCTGAGGGCGTCGAAATAGGTGGTTGCGATACCGCCTTTCCCGTCATCGTAGTCGATGTCGAAATTCTCCGGATTGACGGCTATCTCCTTGAAATACTGGTCCATCGAATAGTCCATGGAAATCACTCCGAGATTCATTCCGAAATAGACCTTGTCCGAGAAATTGAATCCGAGATTGAATACCATGTCATATTTGTTGCCGTATGCCTGCCTTCCGTATCGCTGGTCAATGGCATCTGCGAGCTGGATGGTATTGTCATCATAAAGCTTTTCAGAGACACCGATATAGTCGGAATCCCCGTCTCCGTAGTTCGAGATGATTCCCGACTGCAGTCCTACGACGGACAACCAGTCATACGCATCGTATGCTGCTGAAGAATTCAGCCCGCTGAAAGGCAGCCCGGTGGCACGTGAGGCAAGGGATCCTGCAAATGTGGTTTCTGCATTGCGTCCCCCGGAAGCCGTATTGTCAAGGAAATTTGAAGTGCCGTTGGCCACGAACCCGAAGGTGACGTTCTTGAGTCCGCTTCTCCTCCCGGTATTGAAATTGATCATCGCACCTACGTTCGGGAGCGCGAACCTGGTCTTGCTGTTCGAATATGCCGGGCTGAATGCACTGTTAACCGACGGCTCGGCGCAATAGCTGGCGTTGCTGACAGCTATGCTCACGCTCGGCGTAAGCGTTATCTGGGAGAATGAATTCACCGCTGAACCTGCCGGGTTGATATTTACCGAACCAAGGTCACCTCCAAGGGCTGTAAACGCATTGCCCATGGAAATCGAGCGCGCTGTTCCATAATAATTGTAATCGCTGAATTTCAATGCGTCATACATTGTCTGCGCATTGGCGGCTATCGCTGCTGCACAAGCTGCGGCAAGCGATACCGCAAGTCTGTATGAAAAGATGTTTTTCATGATGCTGTTCTGATTGGAATTAGATCAAGATTATAGATTAAAATTGCTTAGCGTCTCCTTGCTCCGCCGGCGCTGCCCATGCTGCTGCCTCCTGAATGGGATGATCCTCCACCGTAACTGCTGCCACCGCTGTACGATGAGCCTGAACTCCTGTACGATGACGAGCTGGACGAGCTTCTGTAGGCAGAACTGTTGGTGGAATTCCTGAATGAGGAACTGCCGGACTGGCTCTGGTAAGATGAAGAAGAACTTCTGTATGAGTCACTTGCCGACGACCTGTATGAACTTCCCTGCGTTGAGGTACTTCTCTGGGTCTGTGAACTGTAGCTTGAAGCAGGCCTTCTGGAAACAGGGCTGGAGTATGATGTTCCTGCGGATGCAGTCCTCGTCGATCCGGACGACATTGTCCTGGAAGCCGATGACGAGTTTATTCCTGCCGAGCTCCTGGCTCCTGACGGGGAGTTCCTTACGACTCCGGTGGCTGTGCGGTTCTGTCCTGCGGACTGTCCGCGTGTCACTCCGCTTCCGGATGATGCTGTAGTGGATCTCGTCACCCTGGTGGCAGAAGAATAGGCTCCGGACGATGAAGTTCCTCTGGTAATGCTTCCTGAATTACCCCTTGTTCCTGAATTGCCTCTTGTCACCCTGCTGACGGACGACCCGGATGCCGTGCTCCTGCGTACATTGCTGGAAGCGACTCCCATTCCGTCCCTCATCGTGCTTCCGGAAGTGAGTGCCCTGGTGCCCCAATGGCGACCCGATGTGCTGATGTCTCCGTGTATGTGTCCCCAGCACGGGTCATAGCCGATATAGTGGTGATGATAACCATACCATGGTGAGTACCAATGAGAATACCAAGGCGAGTACCACGGGTCATAATACCATGACCAGTACATGCCCCCGCGATGCCAATACCAAGGGTCACCGAACCACGGATCCCTGTACCACGGGTCCCAGTACATGCTGGAATAATACCATGGATTTGCTCCCCAGTACCAGGACCATCTGAAAGGACTGTACCACGGATCCCACCAGGAACTGCCGTATCCATACCAGCTGTCCGGATAGAGGTTCCATGAAGGCTCGTTGGTGACAGTCACCACTGTAGAGTTCGACTGCTTGTCGAATCTGAGCGTTGTGGACATGTTTTCCGGGACATACAACGTGTCAGTCTGTCCGGCTTTCAGGAATATTCGTGAATTTTCTGTCTCTTTGACGAGTTCACCGACCTCGGAGCGTGTGGCGTAATCCGCCTCCTTGGTCTGGATACCGGCAGTCCTGCTGTAGAATCCGTCCTGGAACTGCTGCCCGGAGGATGCATACTGCGCCGCCGAACCGCATGCTGACAATGCCAGCGACGCTGCAATGACGGTCAAGATGTTAGTTTTCATACTTCAAAAATTTTTACGGTTATAAAAATTTTGTGAAAGTCTGATAGCCGCTCGCTATCGCTCTTTCTCACGCTGAAAATCATTTGATATCACCATTCGGCAAAATATATCAAAGATTTTCATGCTCGGTTTCATAATCTGGCCACCTATTATTGATAAAAGTTTGTATCTTTGTACTTCTTAAAGTGGCACTATGCCTGCATAGTACAATTTTCGTACCTGCGGACTATATGCAATATTAAGAATATAATCGGTAATAAACAACAATAATTACAGTCAAAATGGCAGATCAGATAACCAAGCGTTCAGTGAATTATTCACAGTGGTACAGTGACCTGGTAGTCAAGGCGGACCTGGCGGAGCAGTCTCCGGTCAGGGGTTGCATGGTCATAAAACCTTACGGCTATGCGATTTGGGAGAAGATGCAGCGCGCCCTCGACATCAAATTCAAGGAAACAGGTGCGCAGAATGCGTATTTCCCGCTTTTCATCCCTAAATCTTTCTTCAGCAGGGAGGCCGAGCACGTAGCCGGTTTCGCCAAGGAGTGTGCCGTGGTTACTCATCACCGTCTCATGAACGACCCTGAGGGGAACGGTGTGGTGGTGGATCCGTCTTCGAAACTTGAGGAAGAACTGATAGTAAGGCCTACGTCCGAGACTATTATATGGAGTACATACAAGAACTGGATCAAGTCATGGAGGGATCTTCCAATCATGTGCAACCAGTGGGCGAATGTAGTACGCTGGGAAATGCGTACCAGGCTCTTCCTCCGCACGGCGGAATTCCTCTGGCAGGAGGGCCACACGGCTCATGCCACTTCACAGGAGGCCCAGGAAGAGGCCGAGAGAATGGTGAACGTATATGCCGATTTCGCAAGGAATTATATGGCAATGCCGGTGATTGTCGGCCACAAGAGCCCTAACGAGAGATTCGCCGGAGCGCTTGACACCCTCACCATCGAGGCAATGATGCAGGACGGAAAGGCCCTCCAGGCCGGTACCTCACATTTCCTTGGACAGAACTTCGCCAAGTCATTCGATGTCCAGTATACTGACAATGAAGGCAAACTCCAGTACGTATGGGCCACATCATGGGGCGTTTCCACGCGTCTCATGGGCGCACTCGTGATGGCTCACGGAGATGACAACGGACTTGTCCTCCCTCCGAACCTCGCCCCGATCGAGGTGGTGATGGTACCTATATACAAGACGGCGGAAGAGCACTCTGCCATCCTCGGGAAAATGAATCAGGTGAAGTCTGCTCTCGAGGCCGCAGGGCACAGCGTCAAGATTGACGACAGGGATACTCTCCGTCCGGGATTCAAGTTCGCCGAGTGGGAGCTCAAGGGTGTTCCTGTAAGGCTCGCCATGGGAGGACGTGACCTTCAGAACGGCACCGTCGAGGTTCACAGGCGTGACACTCTCGAGAAGACCACCATTGCACTCGAAGGCGTTGACAAATACATCGAGGACCTTCTTGTGGACATTCAGGCGAATATATATGCCAAGGCCATGAGCTTCAGGGATTCCAGAATCGTCAAGTGCGATTCATGGGAGGAGTTCAAGGAGAAAATCCAGCAGGGCTACTTCCTTCTCTGCCATTGGGACGGAACAGCCGAGACCGAGCAGAAGATCAAGGACGAGACCAAGGCTACCATCAGGTGCATCCCTGTGGACAGCGTCGTATGCAAGGAAGAGGGCGTGGACATATATTCCGGAAAGCCTTCCCATGAGAGAGTGGTATTTGCAATATCATATTAATCATTAACTTACATTCGACTATGAAGAAATTTCTCCTCATCGCAGCTACTTTGCTGACTGCTTGTCCAGTCTTGTTCTCCCAGGAGATTACCGACGCCCAGAAGGCGGCGGAGGAGGCTGCCAAAGCCATCTCCGAGGCTCCTAAGACCGAAGAAAAGGTGAAGAAGCCGCGTTACTGGACCAATTCTCTTCTTACGAAAATCGACTTCGGCCAGTCCTCTTTCACGAACTGGGCTGCCGGAGGTTACAACAACTATACTCTCAAGTCCTTCATTGACGCGAACGCGAACTACCGGAAGAAAGAGCTTTTCTTCAACAACCGTCTGCAGCTGGACTACGGATTCCTTTATTCTGCTGACAAGCCGGTTATCCAGAAAAGTGATGACAGAATCTATTATGAGGGGAATTTCGGATACAAGGCGACCAACAAGCTGAATTATTCGGCGAGATTCTCATTCCGTTCCCAGTTCTCCAACAGCTACAATTATCCTGTGCCTTCGAAGCCTGCGGACATCACTGACGATGACTGGGACCCGGGCAAGAAGGAGTGGAAGGATGCGAGAATCAAGAAGTCCGGACTGATGTCCCCGGCCTATGTGACGGTCGGACTCGGTATTGACTGGGTTCCTACCAAATGGCTCACTGTCAATGTGGCGCCTCTCACCGGAGGAGCTACGGTCACGACCGACGAAGATCTCAGAAAGTCATACGGCATGGTGCGCCGGAAGGATTACAAGGACACAGAGGCCTATCCTGATGAGCTCGGAGAGTATTACAGGTCGGCAAGATTCCAGTTCGGTGCCCAGGTGACTGTCGATGTGAAACTTAAGGTGAACAACAATTTTTCCTATACTTCCCAGTTGGTCCTGTTCTCGGACTATCTTGACAATCCTCAGAATGTCCGCGTGAACTGGGACAACAGGCTGGACTGGAAGATAGCCAAGTATTTCTCATTGACCCTCACGACCAACCTCATCTATGATGACAAGGTGATGGTCCGGACCGAGAAGATACTGGAGAAATATCCGGAGGGCAGGCAGATTGTCCAGTTCAAGGAGTCGCTTGCATTCGGATTTGCCTATACGATAGTTTCAAAGAACAGATAATGCTGGATAGATTTGAAAAGGTGTATGAAGGGTTGGTTCCGGACGGGAAATCAGCCCTTTTTGCTGTCAGCGGCGGCATAGATTCGATGTGCATGGCCGAGCTGGCATACAGATGCGGAAAAGAGTTCGCCGTTGCGCATTGCAATTTCCATCTCAGGGGAGAGGAGAGCGACGGTGACGAAGCATTTGTACGTCAATGGGCCGGGAGCAGGGGAGTGGTCTTCCATTGCCGTGATTTCGACACGGAGGAATATGCTTCGGCTAATTCCGTGAGCATTGAGATGGCTGCGAGGGAGCTCCGTTATGAATGGTTCAACGAACTCTGCGAAGCCAACGGCTACCATGCCCTTGCAGTTGCCCATAATGCCAACGACAATGTGGAGACAATGCTCCTGAATCTGCTGCGCGGTACCGGGCTGAGCGGAATCACAGGCATGAAGGAAATCAATGCCATTCCGGTTTTTGGAGGTGGAAGCGCGGTGCTCGTGCGTCCGATGCTCGGATTCACGAGGCGGGAAATATCGGAATTTGTCTCACAGGAAGGCATCGCATACCGGGAAGACCATACCAACAATGAGACTGTCTATAAGCGCAACAAATTGAGACATAATGTATTGTCTGTATTCGGGGAAATCAACCCGTCTTTTATCAGGACAATATCGTCGGAGATGAAAGAGTTCGCAGCGGAGCATGAGATTGCGGATGAATATTTCTATCTCAATGCTACTGATGTCCTTATGGAAAAGAATCCGGGTGAGATTCTCAGGATTGATACCGGGGCGCTTATGTCTTTAAGGCATTGGAATTACATCCTTTTCAGGCTAGTCGGCAGTTACGGTTTCCGCGGAAGGCTCCTCGAACAGATATGCCGTCTGCTGGCTTCTGCTGACACTGTATCCGGCAGGAGGTTCGAATCAGGTGAATATGTGCTGGTTACTGAACCCGGAAGGATAGTTGTCCGGAAGTCGGAAGGAAGGATTCCTCAGATGAGCATTTCCGAGTCAGGGTGCTGCAGCATTGTCAGGACTGCGGGGACATATTCGTTTGATTCCACTGAGTTCGAAGTGGAGATTGCCAAAGCCGGAGATGACCCTGTTTCTGCTGCAAGGGAACTCGCTTCGCATGGCTGTATAGCTGTTGATTCATGGGCTTTTGCAATGCCTTTCGTGGTCCGGAGGTGGAGGAAAGGTGACTGGATGCGTCCAATGGGAATGCGCGGGGCAGGGAAGAAACTCAGCGACATTTTCACGGACATGAAACTGGGCATTTCGGACAAGGCTTCGGCCATAGTGATAGCCGTTCCGGAAATGACTGGCAAAGACAATGAGAAAGCCGGAGAACATGTAGCAGCTGTCTGCGGCCATGCTTCCGGCTCGTTCTTCTGCCGTGTGGACGAATCCGTCAAAGTGACGGCCAACACAGGCTCTATTTTGACTTTGCGTATGCCTGACCCTACTGTACGGTGATCACGTAAGGCATTCTGGCATAAACCTTTCCGGACGATGCTGCATCCCAGTTGCGGAATGCCCGGCCTACAGATTCGAAAGGAGTTCCTGCCAATGCGTCGGTGCTTCCGGTGAGCGTCTCAAGCATGATTTCCAGTGATGTGAGAGGCTTCGGATATGTGGCTATGTTCCAGTTGGACAGGTCGGCATTGCTGTCACCTGCTGATATTGCAGCGTATCTTACTGCATCTGAAAGGGAGCCGAGCTCGTCCACAAGTCCGATTTCAAGAGCGTCCGATCCGGTCCATACCCGGCCTTGTGCTATCTCGTCGATTTCCTCAGGGCTCATTCCGCGGCCTGCGGAAACGTTGCCGAGGAATGCTTCGTAAATCTCATCCACGGATTTCTGCATATAGGCATGTTCCTCGTCGTCAAGAGGTCTCATGAGAGAATACATGTCGCTGTGCCGGCTGGAACCGACATTGGTCACTCCTACATGGAGCAACTTGTCTGCAGTATTACTGAAATCAGGAATCATGCTGAATACGCCGATGGAACCTGTCAAGGTGCTCGGGTCGCTGAAAATCTTGTCGCAACTGTTTGATATCCAATATCCTCCCGATGCCGCATAATTGCCGTATGATGCGATTACCGGCTTGTCCTTGCGGAGAAGGTCTATTTCAGCCCTGATCTTGTCTGATGCCACCACGCTTCCTCCCGGGGATGCGACCCTGAGAACCACTGCCTTGACGGTGGAGTCTGCACGTACCGAAGCGATGATTCTTGCGAACCTGTCGCCGGCAACCTCCTGTTTGTCATTCCCGTCCACGATTTCACCTTCAGCGAAGATGATGGCGATTTTCTGCTTTGCAGTCGGCAATGTAGCAGCATTTGCAGCCACATAGTCATGGAACTGAATCATTTTCACGTCGGAATAACGGCTTTCCACGGCGAGGTCAGTGATTTTCTCCTTCAGCTCCTCAGTAGTGAGCAGCCCGTCCACGAGATTGTTGGACAGGAAATCCTCCGGAGTGTTGAGCTCCAGCCTGTCAATCATCTCGTCGAGACGTTCCCGTGTAATCTCGCGGCTTTCGCAGATGCCTGCTGACATATTGTCCCACAATGAGTTGACCATCTCCTGTGTCTGGAGAAGGTTCTCCGGGCTCGGCTTGTTCTTGATGTACATTTCACCGGCAGACTTGAATTTGCCGTGGCGGATGAGTTGGACATTGACCCCGAGCTTGTCGAGCAGGTCCTTCAGGAAAATCATCTGTGTGCTGACGCCGGTTATCATATTCATGCCTCCCTTGTAGCTGCCCATGTATATTTTGTCAGCAGCAGTGGCAAGATAATAGCTGCCTGTGGCCGGATTTTCAGTGTATGCCACGACTGCCTTTCCGCTTTTCCTGAACTCTGAAAGCGCCTGTCGCAATTCCTCGACCGGGGCGATTCCCGAAACATTGAGGCCGTCAGCCTTGAGGAAAATATATTGTACTGCAGGGTCTGAAGCGGCCTTGCCGATGGCACGAACTGCGTCCCAGAGACCGATTGCCCTGGTGTCCTCACCTCTGACCAAGGACATCGGGTCGGTATCCTTGGTCTGTTCGCTTATCTGCATCTTCGACATGTCCATGAGCAGGACGCCGGAACGCGGGATGGCCGGAGTGCTCCCTCCGAGCGACGCCAGTGTCCCTATTGCCCCGAAGAACAGGATGAATCCCAAGATTCCCATGATGAACAGTCCGCAGATTACCGCGAGCGTCATTTTAACAAAATCTTTCATACTCCAATATTTATTGTTGACTTTCGTTTTCAGGTTTTCACAAAGGTAAAAAATAATCTTTTCTTAATCACTATTAATTGTTAATTTTGCAGGATAATGACAAATGTTGTAAGACAATAGACAATTTATGGCACAGAAACCGTCAATCCCGAAGGGGACCAGAGACTTCGGCCAGGAAGAAATGGCCGCAAGGAATTATATTTTCGACACAATACGTTCAGTATACAGGACTTACGGATATGTTCAGATAGAGACTCCGGCCATGGAGAATCTCTCCACCCTACTCGGAAAATACGGGGATGAGGGAGACAAACTCCTTTTCCGCATATTGAACAGCGGGGACACGTTCTCGGGCGTAGACTTCGAATCGTACAGGGGCGGGGACGGCAATGTGAACAGCAACAAGCTCTCCATGAAGGTCTGCGAGAAAGGCCTCCGCTACGACCTGACCGTGCCGTTCGCACGTTATGTCGTACAGCATCAGAACGAGATTGCATTCCCGTTCAGGCGTTTCCAGATACAGCCTGTATGGCGTGCCGACAGGCCCCAGAAGGGACGTTACCGTGAATTCTACCAGTGCGATGCTGATGTTATCGGCAGCAAATCCCAGCTGAATGAGCTCGAACTCGTACAGATAGTGGACAGGGTCTTCACCAAGTTCGGAATCAATGTCGCCATCAAGATAAACAACAGGAAGGTCCTCACCGGACTTGCCGAGATATCCGGATTCCCTGACAAGGTGACGGACATCACCGTGGCCATTGACAAGCTGGACAAGATCGGTCTCGACGCGGTCAAGGAGGAGATGCTCGGGCGCGGGCTCTCGGCCCAGGCCATTGACGTTATCGAGCCTGTGCTGAACCTGCAGGGTACCACTGCCGAGAAAATTGAGACGATGCGCGGCCTGATGCAGGGCAATTCCGCATCCGGCATTGTCTCCGGGACAGGCCTGCTCGGACTCGACGAACTCACTGAACTGTTCGGCTATATAGATGCTGCCGGAATCAGCCAGAAGGTGGAGATGGACCTTTCGCTTGCGAGGGGCCTGAATTATTACACCGGAGCCATTTTCGAGGTGAAGGCTCTCGATTATGCTATCGGAAGTATTTGTGGCGGAGGTCGTTACGACAATCTGACAGGAATTTTCGGCTTGCCGGGAATGTCAGGAGTCGGCATTTCCTTCGGTGCAGACAGGATATATGACGTGCTGAAGGGACTTGACAAGTTCCCTGGGAACATCGCCGGTTCAGCGACATTACTCTTCGCCAATATGGATGCTTCTGTCATCGGCTATCTCGTTCCGGTGGTCAAGAGGCTCAGGGAGGCAGGGGTTTCCTGCGAACTTTATCCTGACCAGACCAAGCTCAAGAAGCAGTTCGACTATGCTGACAAGAAGGGTATTCCGTTCATCTCCATCAATGGCGGGGATGAGGCGGCGTCCCGCAGCCTGAACCTTAAGAACCTCGCGACAGGGGAGCAGAAGTCGTTCTCATGTGATGATATAGAAGGGATTCTCGCGTTCCTTGCAATATGATGAAGCGGGCTTCCTCCGTGATGGGATATGCTGCCGGCATTATCACCGGTGTGACATACGGTCTCAATCCCTTGTTTGCAAAACCTCTGATGCAGGCCGGCGTGCCGGTGGATACGATGCTGAGTTTCAGGTATCTGCTGGCCGTGGCTATTCTCGGAATGTGGCTTCTGTTCAGGCATGAGTCGTTCCGGGTCAATGCCGCGCAATTCGTCCGTCTCTGCATTCTCGGTGTGCTGTTCGGGTTCAGCAGCCTGCTGCTTTTCCTTTCTTACAATTATATCCCGGCCGGGCTTGCGACCACTATAGTGTTCCTGTACCCTGTTCTCGTGGCCATCATAATGGTTTTCCTGAAGGTCTATCCGACCTGGCAGGTATGGCTATCCATTGTCCTGACATTCATTGGGGTGCTGGTCCTGAGCCGCCCGTCCGGAGGTGTCTCGTTCAGCGTAGCAGGTCTTCTTCTCGCCGGAGGCTCCGCCCTGGCCTATGCGATGTATCTCGTAATAGTGAACCGCAGCCGGCGTCTTCGTACTGTGTCGAACCACGTGCTGACATTCTACGCCCTGCTCATAGGCTCACTGCTTTTTGTGATCCGCAGCCTTTTCTCAGGTGAGGATTTCATGCAGGGTGTAGGCGGATGGTATTGCTGGATGAATCTTGTGGGGCTTGCCGTGTTCCCGACCCTGGTATCTTTGCTGACTCTGGCCGTGGCCACCCGTCTCATCGGAGCCACCCGGACATCCGTCCTCGGAGTGTTCGAACCGGTCACCGCCATAGCCGTGGGGTCGTTGTTTTTCGGAGAGTCATTGACCCTCAATGTGATAGTCGGTATCTGCATCACTCTTTTCGCCGTGACTTTCATGGTCCTGTCTGACAAGAAGAGGTCTGCAGACAAGTCATCATAGATGAGCGCAGGAGATGTCCGGCCATGGCAGACCCGGTGAACGGGCAAAAAGCTTCATGAAAAATTTGTTTTTATTAAAAAAATGCGTACCTTTGCAAAACCTTAACACCGCGGGGTAGAGCAGTTGGTAGCTCGTCGGGCTCATAACCCGGAGGCCGGAGGTTCGAGTCCTCCCCCCGCTACCACGTCAGGGACCGGATTCCTTCCGGTCTTTTTTTGTAGTTCGTCCAGCACGAACGTACTCTAACGGGTGAAAGTCCGTCTCAACGTAAAATCCCGGTTGATTTGCATTTTTCCACACCCGAAAATTTAGAGCGTCTTAGGCACAAAGCAAGCGGAGCAGCCCTTGGGCTGAGCTGCGCAGCTTGCTTTGAGGGGCGTTGTCGAGAGACGTTATGGTTGCCGGGGGGCTCTGCCGGAGTTCCGCTTCCATCCACCCTTCGGAACTTCGTTCCTTCGGGAGCCGCTCACAAGGCCGCGGCCGGCCATGCTCCGGCAGAGCCCTCCGGCAACCATACAACAATCTTTTACGATGACGATTGTCTTCGCGCAAAACACCTGACATTCAAAATGGCCTTCTGGAGCTTGTAGCAGCATTTCCGGTGTCAGGTCCCCATTGTACGTATTGCGTATAATCGGTTAAATGTGTCAAATTTTTTGGTTCTTCACCCTGATTCACTATATTGTCATTCAAATTGCAGAAACATAACCCACTAAAGCGACACGCCATGCAAACTACTGTATTCCCGGATATAGAGATAATCAGCCTTATGAAATCCTGCAAAGTCGGAGAAGCATTGCAGCAAATCATTCCGCACCTTGACGAAAGTGAGGAGGCACGAGCCTTGTACTGCCAGGTCCTGCGCTCGAGGAATAATATCTATCTGACTGGTATTCAGTCTGATAATATTAAAGAGGCTGCCGAGAAAGGTGATCTCTGGATGCAATATCTTTGGGCTCGTTATAATGACTGCATTGCACCGGAAAGCAACTCGGCTGACATTGCCGGGGAATATTACCGCAAGGCGGCGGAAGGAGGCATTGCCGATGCGCGCATGTGCATGGCATATATGTGGCGGGACGGTGATTTCGGAATCGTTGACAGGAGCCGGTATGAGCGCGAGCGTGACATGGCCGCGGCCGGGAACAGCCACATGGCTACGCAGCAGATTATCAGGGATATCACCTTCGGAAACGGGGGATTCGAGGCAGACCCTGGGAAGGCATTGTCAATGCTCGGCAAGTTTATCGGGGATTCGGCAGGCTGCTACATTGACCCGAAATATTACACCTTGATGGGCGATGTCACCAGGGCCGCTGGCGGACAGGATGCTGCGCAGTGGTATGAAAAGGGATTAGACGAGGGGGATCTCGGAGCCTGCCTGCTATATGCAATCGAAGCGTGTTTCGACGAGGACTTCAATATCACAGACAGGGAAAAGTTCGAGGCGATAATGACCCGCGGACAGGACTTGATGTGCGCCGAGGCTTTCGAGGCTGTGCAACTTGTTGTGGAACAGGGCGTTTATGAGGATTATGATGATGACCTCCGGAAGGATGTTACCGAGTCCCTCAAATATGACCTCGAGATAGGTTACAAGCTCGGGGACACAACGGCGGCATATTGTCTCGGCCGTAATTATTACTACGGCGAATTCGGCTTTGAACAGGATTTCAGCCAGGCATCCCTCTGGCTGAGCCGCGGAGCAATAAGGCGTGACGCATCCTGCTACGAACTTCTGGCCACAATGATCGAGGACGGCAATTATCCGGGCGGTCAGGACCCGGACCGGCAGCATGAATACGAAATCAGGGCCCTCCGTCTCGGCTGCGACGACATGCTTGACCGAGTCGTCAATTCCTACCGTCACGGCTTTCTCACCGCCTACGCCGCCGAAATCGAGCAATACTATCTCCCTCTCGTCCCTGCAGAAGAAGATGAATTCCCATCTGGCGACGACTGTCCGGATGACGACGGAAGGTTCGATGCGTGGGTGTAAGGCGAATTCGGGATATATATTGATTATGTGAAAATTGTGTATATTTGCAGGGCTTGAAATCATGGTTATGAAACGGAATCGTAAAATCATCATCCTTTCAGTGGTGGCGGTGATATCGCTTGCACAGGGAGTGTTCGTTTATGGCGGATGGAAAATGTTCGGAGACGAGATCCGGACAATGTTGAAGAAGCCCTTGCCGCAATGAAACTTGCGTCATATCAGGACTGGACTCTATGGACGGTGATTTTTGACAGGGAGAACCTCGAGGCTACGTGGTATGTCCGTTCGGATTGGGATGCTCCTGTCAAGTTTGAGTTATAGTAAGGCGAGAAATGGCTTACAGGAAATACGATACCTGCTTTTTTGAGCGTTATGCAATGGCTGAGCTGCGGGAAGTGCTTGGCCACAAGTTCGATACGCTTGTGAATTGCGACCGTCCGGATTTGCAGTCGCAGGGCTCCGATGCTCTCGGCATAGAGGTCACCAGGGCAATGGAAGGCGGCAGGCAGGCTGCCCTGAAGATGCTCAAGGACATTTCCGGTATTTCGGCCGTGGAAGGGGAGAGTGCATCCGACATAAATGCGATGAAGTCCAGCGGTTACGGCTATGGTCTGCGCGAAGGCGGTTTCATAGGGGGTCTGGAGCTGGATTACTGGATGGGTGCCCAGCCCATGAAGGAGATAATAGCCAACAAGGTAGGGAAGGTATCGTCCGGGTTCTACGGAAATTTCCGCGAGTTCGGCCTGTTCGTGTTTTCCAATGACAGGGTGACCCTGCAGAACGCTTATTCTGCAGTCATGTACACTCTCGATATCCAGAAAGCGCTCGATGTCCGTTATTCCAGACTCTACATCTCGGCTGTCACTGATTTCTATGCCTGCAATCTTGAGGATGACATCTCGTTCGAATACAGGATTTCTCCTTTCACCGTGGACGAACTGCAGCGGAAGGAATTTTTTCTTTCCTCGCTGGATTACAGGAATGTTTGAAAGATTTTTACGGACAGATTAATTGAAGTGACTATGAGAAAGAATTTTGGTGCAAAACCTTGGTCGTATCCTCAGCCTGTGCTGATGATAGCCACATACAACGAGGACGATACTCCCGACATCATGAACGCTGCCTGGGGCGGTATCAGTGACAATGATGAGATTTCCATAGCGGTCAGCAATACCCATAAGACGGCTGACAACCTGCTGAAGAGGGGATCATTCACCGTGAGCTTTGCGGATGTCGCCCATGTTGCCGAGTGTGACTACGTGGGACTCGTATCCGGAAAGAAGGTCCCTGACAAGTTCGTCCGTGCCGGCTTCCACGCAGTGAAGTCCGAGTTTGTCGATGCTCCGCTGGTGGCAGAGCTGCCTATGGCTCTCGAGTGCCGCGTCCGTTCCTATGATACTGATACCGACATCCTCAGGGGAGAGATAGTGAATGTCTGCGCTGACGAGTCAGTGCTTACAGACGGCAAGATAGATCCGGCGAAGCTGCGTCCGATAGTCTTCGATCCGGTGAACCATACCTATCTGGAGCTTGGTGCGAAAGTAGGCGATGCCTTCAGTGAAGGCAACAAGCTGAAATAAGGAGGAACTGATGACAGGACTTCTCGAATATGAGCTCGGTGGGGGAGTGCGTGCTTTCACCGCAGGGAGGGATATTGACCTTCCCTATACAGTTGTGCAGCCCCACCAGACACACACGACAAATGTCGCCTATGTGGACAGGCCGGACCTCACGAGGGAGGACCTGGAAGGAGTGGACGCGCTGGTGACTGACCTCACGGACGTTGCCATAGGAGTCAGGACCGCCGACTGCATACCTGTGCTCCTGTACGATCCGGTAAACAGGGCCATAGGAGCAGCACACAGCGGATGGCGTGGGACCGTGAACATGATTGTGAAAAAGACAGTTATTGAGATGTGCCGCCTTTTCGGGACACGCCCTGACGATATCCTTGCAGTTATAGGCCCTGGCATAGACTATGACAGCTTCCAAGTCGGGGATGATGTCGCGCTGACATTCAAGGAATCCGGATTTCCCATAGAAAGGATCTGGTCATTCAGGGGAGCAAGGCAGGAAGGATCAATGAAGGGCGGACACCACATCGACCTGAAGGAATGCGTCCGTTACTCGCTGACAGAGTGCGGTGTGCCGGAAAAGAATATAACAGTCTCGGCTATAGACACATATACGGATGACCGTTTCTACTCAGCCCGCCGGGAGGGAATCTCCTGCGGCAGGAACATCAATGCAATAATGCTGATATGAGCTCCTGCACTGTCCTTATAGGGAGTAAACTATAATTATCGTTGATAAATATTGTCGATAAGAAATAAAATAAGTCTTTTGGTGATATTTATTGTCTATAAACAATGAAATTTATATATTTGCAGCAAAAGGGAGAATTATGGAGATTTTGACACGACAGCATTATGCAGATATCGTTGATTCCTGGATAGGAAAGGGCAACATCATTGCATTGGTCGGCTCGCGTCGAGTCGGCAAGAGTTATATTCTTAAAGACTTTATCCAGCGGCATTCCCAAGATGAGAATAGCAATATCATATATGTAGACAAGGAGAAAAAGGACTTCAAGTCGATAAAGACCAAAGATGATTTGGACACTTGGATTGAGCAGAGGTTCATCCGGGGGAAGCATAACTATATCCTCATTGATGAAGTTCAGGAGATTGACAATTTCGAGGAAAGCGTTTGCAGCTGGTACAGTGAGGATGACACAGATGTTCTGATAACAGGCAGCAATTCAGATTTGCTTTCCGGAGAACTTGCCACACGCCTGTCCGGGCGACACGTGGAGATACGGGTACATCCTCTGACCTATATGGAGTTTCTTCAGTTCCACAGTCTTCAGGACAGTGATGAAAGCTTAATGACATATATGAATTATGGAGGACTTCCCGGTCTGAGAACAGTAGGCCTGGATAATGAAGAGCAGGTCTGGGCCTATATTGCAAGTGTCTTCAATACAATCATGCTGAAGGATATCATAGAACGCTATGACATCAGGAATATCCCTTTCCTGAATAACTTGATTGCCTTTTATGCTGACACGACAGGAAAACTGACATCGGCAAACAGCATCTCCAAATATATGAAGTCCCAGAACGAAAATGTCTCATCCAATCTGATCCTGCTATACAGGTCGTTCTATTCTGAGGCATTTCTTATAGATGTTGTAAGCCGTTATGACATTCACGGAAAGAAGATATTCGAGTCCAATGAGAAAATATACTGGGATGACCTTGGGCTGCGTAACCTCAAGGCAAGCGGCGGTATGGATTCGTATATCGAGAAGGTGATTGAGAATGTTGTTTATAAGCAGTTGTCTTTTCTGGGATATGACATAAAGGTGGGAGTATTGAATGCAGGGGAGGTGGACTTCGTCTGCACAAAGGCAGGACAGACCATCTATGTCCAGGCAAGTTACATAATAGCAGAAGACACTACACGTGAAAGGGAGTTCGGTCCTCTGGAGAAGATCCGTGACAATTATCCTAAATATGTAATCAGCGCCACTCCATATTTGACAAAACGTAATGAAAATGGAATCATCCATTTATCACTGAGGAAGTTTTTGACTGAGGGCTTATGACAGAAGACAGACTCAAGCAGATAGTGGAATTCTGCAAACTCATAGACAAGGAGAAATTCGTGCAGCGCCGCACTTATCTCTCAGACGGCGAGCGTCTTGAGAACGATGCGGAGCACGCCTGGCATATGGCCGTGATGGCGATTCTCCTTTCTGACTATTCAAATGAGAAAGTGGATGTCCTGAAGGTGGTGAGCCTGCTTCTGGTCCACGACCTGGTGGAAATCTATGCCGGCGACACCTTTGCCTACGACGAGGAGGGGAAGAAGACTCAGAGGGATAGGGAACTGGCTGCGGCGGACAGGCTCTATTCCCAGCTTCCCGAGGATCTCGCAGTGAAAATACGCTCGCTCTGGGATGAATTCGAGGAGTGGGGGAGTCCCGAGTCGAAGTTCGCCCACACCCTTGACAACTTCCAGCCGCTTCTGTTGCAGCACGCGAGCGGTGGCCGTGCCTGGAGGGAGGGTGGACGCAGGCTCTCCGAGTTGCTGGAGAGGAACGCCCGATCAGCCGAAGGGTCACAGGCTCTGTGGGAGTTCGCCCGAGAGAACTTCATCCAACCGGAAATCGAGAAAGGAAACCTCATTGACGATATTGATTGATGCCCCTTGAACAACTGCCGGCCCTCCTTCTAGCAATACTCGCAGTTGGTTACACCCCGGGGCCTGCGAACATATATGCGATGTCGTGCTCCCTCAGGTACGGATGGCGCTCATCTATGCGGATGTGGTGCGGGCTGCTTTGCGGGTTCCTTACCGCTGCACTTCTTGCAGCCGCTGCAGCCCATCTAGCCGGGATGGCGTTCAAGGAATATGTTCCATACCTGCGTTATCTTGCTGCTGCATACATCATCTATCTCGCCTGGAAGACATACAGGGCTGGAGTCTCACCGGAAGGAGATGCCGCACCGACTTTCTCTAGCGGATTCATCGTCCAGCTGACCAACGCCAAGATCATACTCTTCGACCTGAGCTGCTATTCCGCATTCGTACTTCCGTACTCGCAGCGGTTCATCGACATCCTTCCTGTCACTGCTTTTCTAATCCTTGCCGGTCCGGGAGCGAATCTGGTCTGGCTTCTGGCCGGGGGACTGCTGAAACCAATGGTGGCGAGATACTCCCGTGTAGTATCCGCCTTCATGGCAGCTGCCCTTGTGCTTTGCGCCCTGATGATGCTATTACTGTAAGATAGAGTAGGGGAGTGCTCTGATGAAAATTCACTTTTCTTGTGTTGTCAGCTATCTCTCGCAGGGTCTAGGCCTGGAAGAATCCGGGTGGTGCTTCCTGCACTCTTCGCAGTTCCCGAATCTTGGGCAGCCGGTCTTTGAGCAAGGGCATTTGAGCACGTCGGTCAGCATTCCGAACAGCTCTTCCTCATCGGAGTAAGGATGCAGGTGGAAGTAAGCATCGCCGGAGAGCATGGCCGACAGTCGTGCCCTCGTCCTGTCATAGAAGATGTGGACGGGTTTGCTGTGCGTTTCCGCATAGGCCATCTCGTATCCCACGCCTAGGGAGGCGTTGGTGCACTCGGCTATGACCATGTCGCATTCGCGGAGCCAAGCGGTGTCTTGCTCATATATATCCTTGTCAGTCATCTGCTTCTCCTCGTCCTCGACATTGGCGTTGCCTATGTGTTCTGTCAGGACCTTCTCTGTCCTGGAGATGTGGTTGATGATTCTTCTATATAATTCGGCATCGTTCCGTCCTCCGCGTATCGAGCCGGCAAAGTATATTTTCCGCATGCTGTCAAATCTGTTTTCCGCAAAGTTACCGATTTCTGATGCATACGTCGTTGTTATCTTGCTTTTTGTTCAATGAATTGATTTGGTTTTTGTTGTTTTCTTAACAAAAATATCACATTTTTGTTAAGAAATACATATAGAGATGGATGAGACGCTGACACAGAAGAGACGTTTGCATATGCTGTTGCAGAGCGTGAACGCATCCGCATAATCCCATAAGGCGACCAGGCGGCATCAATAGTGGACCTGAGTAAACTTCCTGAGGACGCCTCGGAGACCCTGCGTATCGTTCGGGTAGGGGAGTATGACGACTGTGCCTGCATAGGTGCTCACGTGGCCAATACCTAGGAGATAGGGGAGTTCTGCATCATCAGCCACAACTTCAATGACGGGGTCTGGAGGATGAGATGGAAGGTCAATGCGAAATAGAGCCGTATCGGAAAACGCAGTAATTTCAGGCTTTACTTTGTAGGAAAACGCAGTTAATTTATTGAGATTTTTATCGGAAAACGCAGTTTATGCCTTGAAAATGTATATCTTTGCATTACTAAATAGGCAGTATTATGTTATTCAGGAAAATTGCGACACGGATTGAAGAATATCTCTCATCGGATTCAGACAGGATGCTCTTGATTGATGGAGCCAGGCAGATAGGTAAGTCATACATCATCCGCCATGTGGGAGAAAAGATGTTCCCCAACTACATTGAAATCAATATGGAAGAGGATAAATTGGGGGACCGGGTTTTTGCAGAAGCCAAAACAACGAAGGACTACTCTTGTATTCATTGACGAGATACAGGCCTATGATCATCTTCTGACTCTTGTGAAATTCTTGATGAAAGAGAAGAAGTTCACTTATATTGCCAGCGGTTCCCTGCTGGGAGTGGCTTTGAAGAATACTCAGTCTGTTCCAATGGGAAGTTTGGATATTCAACATATGTATCCAATGGATTTTGAGGAATTCCTGTATGCCAATGGTGTAGGAGAATTTGCAGTTTGTTCTATGAGAGAGAGTTTCAATAAGCAGGA
>SFNZ01000053.1 GCA_004552615.1 Bacteroidales bacterium
TCCATATCCATGAAGTAGTACAGGTCGCCGTCGCTGTAGGTGTACTGCATCTCGCGGCGGTCAATGAAGGCCTGGGGGAACTCGGACACGTTGGCTGACATGAACATGGATGACTTGTTCAGACTGTCCTTTATCATATCGGAGGAATAGTCCCAGCAGAATTGGGCGATGCCTGCGTCCTTCATCCTGCCCATCACCCGTTTCTCACACTCGTTCAACGCATTCAGGCCAGTAAATACGAAAAGGTCCGTTCGAGGAAATGCCATTGAGAGTATGTCTTTCGCACTTTCCTTCTTCAGCCTTTCCGCAAATGTCCTGTAGACCATGCCCTCGTATGCCAGCCCTTTTGAGCGCAGGGCTTCATTGAAACTGGTATACAGGGGATACATGATGTCCCATATCCTGACAAAACGCTCCTTTACTGCCGGATTGTCCGAATGGAGGTCCACTTTCATCCTGTCTCCATCGCGGAAATGTACCATGAAGTTTTCCAAAGCCCTGCGTTGGGTCTCGCTCAAATCAGGAATGAGGTCGAACGACTTGAACTCTGCCACATTGGTGAAAAGAGGCCTGGGAGCGGCGAGATATTTGTCCACATCATCGAAGTCCCCGAGAATGACATCCCCCCAGAAGATGAAGTCATCTATCGGCTCCGCCTGGCTGTACAGTTTCCTGTAACATTCATACAATTCGAGCAGAAGATTCACTCTTCCGGCCGGGGACGCCCCGCATACCCGGTAGAAGAAGTCATTCATTGTCAGCATTTCTGGAGCCACAGTCGGGGATGCACCGCTATCGTCCCTGACTGTATCCGCAAGATGCTTCCGGAAGAACGCCATCGATCGGCGGTTCGGGAAAATGAAACATGTCCGGGACAGATCAGTTCCGGAACCATAATAATGTTCGGCTACCTGGCGAAGAAATGGCTTCATGGCATCAAGTTTTTTCATTTTCCACAAAAATACAAAATCTCAATGCCAAAGTCTGGCATTCACCTGATTTTTATCATCTCGATATTCTCTTTTTCCCTGTCGAGAGGGGCAGAAATATATTTGACCTTGCCGAAATCGATGTCATTAAGGTCGATGCAGCGGATTCGGGAATTGTCCATGGTCCTGTAATACAGTTTCAGGCCGTCAATGTCGCTGCAGGTGGTGAACTGGGTGGACGTAAGCATATCGGTCGACCTGTCAGCATCAGCACTGATGTCCACTACCGCTCCGACCGGGATCACCATTGCTTCCAATATCTTGAATGACTGGAGCATGGCTGCCCTGGCATTTTCCGGCACGGGAGCCGTGGATTTATAAACGGCAACCCTGACGAATCTGGACGGTGAGGTGTGGTCTCCCGGAAGTCCGAGCATTCCGGAACCGCCGCTGAGGGCCTTGACCTGATATGTGCCGGAGATGCCGTCCCATACCTTGCCGTCCGCTCCTGCCGGCATGAGATTCATGTAGTTGCCGAGATTGGTGAGATGCCATTGGAATCCCGGTGCATTGGTCAGGACACCGACCGGATTGTCATATATGTTGACTTCTCCACCTGTAATTTCCATGACAATCTGGCGTCCGGTTCTGTCAGCGAACCTCCAGTGGACTGCACCTACATTGCGGTCAAGTCCGACAATCTTCACCTTCGGCAATGCTGCAATGAACTCATCCACAGTGGAGAACGAAGCGAGGGCCCATGAAGTGACCTGGAAGTCGGACAATGTCGTCGCACGTGATGCCGGGTCAAATTCCGCATAAGAACCGTATCCCGGGAAGAAGAAGAGTCCTGCGCTGAGGCCTTTCTCGTTAACTCCTTCCACGACAATGTCATCAGACATCACGCGCACGCCGGCAAAGCCGTACCGGACCTTGAATACCATTCCGCCGTTTCCGTCAGGGGTCAATGACTTGAATTCATGATTTCTCGGGACTATGACATATCTGCTGTCAAGACGTCCTGCCGCCCATTCTATGGAACGGGCCAGTACACGGCTTCCGTCGGATGCCTTGAATGAAATGCCTGTGCAGGCGGATGCAATCTGCTGAGGGACAATAAGAAGTGCGAGTGCCGCCATCCCGGCGGTGAGTCTGCGCAATGTGCTGTTACGTATCATGTTCTGTGAGTTTAGTGTTGATTGATTCCGGCTCCAAATCCCGTGCCCTGCCGGTTGGTATCAGATTTGATTGAATATTCCCCGAAGATTGCTATATTTGCATTCATTTGAAATATTAAAAATTCCGCGAAAGCAGGAAGTAACTGACAATTCAATAATTAAAGGAGATTTATCATGAAGAAGAAATTCAGATGTCTCGTATGCGGATACGTTTACGAAGGCGAGAGCGCTCCGGCAGAGTGCCCTGTTTGTCATGCCAAGGCTGACAAATTTGCAGAGGTTGCTGAAGAAGGTCCAAAGAGTTGGGCTTGCGAGCACGTTATCGGTGTTGCAAAGGATTGCGACAAGGAAGTCCATGAGGGTCTCGAGGCTCATTTCAACGGTGAGTGCTGCGAGGTCGGAATGTATCTGGCCATGAGCCGCCAGGCTGACCGTGAGGGTTATCCTGAGATTGCAGAGGCTTTCAAGAGGTATGCATTCGAAGAGGCAGAGCACGCTTCGAAGTTCGCAGAGCTTCTCGGTGACGTGGTATGGGATACCAAGACGAATCTTGAGAAGAGGATTGAGGCTGAGGCCGGTGCATGCGAGGGCAAGCTTGCTATCGCGAAGAGGGCAAAGGAGCTGAATTATGACGCTGTTCATGACACTGTTCATGAGATGGCGAAGGATGAGGCTCGTCATGGCGCCGGATTCCAGGGTCTTTACAACAGATATTTCAAGAAGTAATCTCGTTCTTTTAGCGAGGTGATACATCTTTCAGGGGGACTTGCCGCCCTGAAAGATGTATCACCTCGTTGTTGTATATAAGAGGCAAAAGGATTATTTTTGCCGCATGAAAGCATTTGACAGATTGCTGGAACAGATATCCGGCAGAAGAAAGAAAGTGGAACGGAGCATCGAAATGCGGCGGCTGAGGAAGCAGCGCCGCAGGGATGCTGTCCCATACAGATATTGCAGAAACTGCGGCACGGAGCTCCAGGGGCCATATTGCCACCATTGCGGACAGCAGGCATGGGACCTCAACAATTCATTCGGCAGCTTCATTGCCGAATACTTTTCCAATGCCTGGCAGCTTGACCGCAAGATTCTGCCTACGGCCTGGCAACTGTTCCGCAGGCCGGGATTCCTAACGAACGAATTTCTCGACGGGAAAATCAATTCATACGTCCATCCCCTGAAAATGAACATGTTCCTGCTCGTAGTGGTGGTTGCTGTTTTCGCCCTGACCACAGGATTTCACGTGGGGATTACCGACGAAAGCGATTCAGTAATGGCCGGGAAAATGCTTGATGCATTCAGGGTGTACCTTCCTGTTGCAATACTGCTCCTGAGCCCTGTAGCGGCACTTTTGGTCCAGATTTGCAACATCCGCAGGCACAGGACCTACATAACGCATTTCGTATTCACGCTGCATTACACAGCATTCCTCGAAATCCTGATTCTCGTCTATTCAGGCATTTCCCTCCTGGTCGGGAATGTAAGCTGGGACACTGACGAACTGGTGTTCTTCATTGCCACGGCATACCTTATGGCAGCAATGCACAGGGTATACGGTGATCGTCACCAGGGAAAGGCGGCAGAAGGATTTCTCCAGCACGTCAGGCTATGGATTGAAAGAATAGCAAAACTATTCTGCAAGGCAATGTTCATAAACATCATGTACTGCCTTCTCTTCGCATGCGCCATTCTGGTCATCACACTGGTGTTCGCCATGGTGAACGACATAAGCATCTTCGCGGACTGACGATGTCACTGTCTCCTGATATGCAGTTCGATTGCTTCCGGATGGGAGGACCGGAAAAACCGGATATCACGAACCACGAGGGCGAGATAACCGCCGCCTCCGGCGCCTGAAACTTTCCATGCCATGACGTCAGGCAACGATGAATACTTGTCTATATACGGCTGGATACTGGATTCCGGGCACAGGATTCCGTTCACTGTAGGAGTCACCATGCCGGGGAACATGGAGACTTGCGCATTGAAGGAATCGGCATAGGATTCCGCAAACGCATCAAGGTCATGCCTTATGATGGCATCCCAGCATCTTTCGGCAGCATTTGCAAGACCTGCAACCTTCTCAGGAGTAATGTCCCTCCCCTCAACGACACTGCATCCCAGCCTTCTCGGCTCCATCAGGACAAGTGCCAGGTGATTCTCGAGAAACCTCAATGTCATTTCATCGACAGTGTTCTCTATCTTCTCCGGCCAGAAATTATTGTCATAATAATGGCGGGCAAGCCCCGGAACACAAATGCCTATCGCATCCTGGGCACCTGAAACATGGCCTCCGACACGTTCCGGATTGTTCTCGAAGCAGAACACGAGCCTCGCAAGCATCTCCGGATCCATCTTGGGAAGCTTCACCGGCCAGATCTTCTGGATCATCTTGCGGGTCGACGTGGACAGACCGCAACGGTCCATGATTTCGAAAGTCGGTTCGAGAGATATGGTGACCGCCCATCCCGGATGATGCACGCTTACGTAAGGCTGGTCAATCCAGGTTCCGGCAATATCCAGTCTGGCTGGAACCCCCTCATATCCCGTCTGCGCAGATTCATTTCTTCCGAGAGCCTCCTTCAGGGACGATGAGCTTCGGGCCTGTAGGCCCTCGTGAGGAGTACGTTGCAATTCTATATATTCTATGCCACGGTCGGCGCACAACTTGCGCTTCTCTTCACTTCCACCTTCCGCATTCACCACGAAAACGTCAGGCTTCACGATGTCCAGAGTCGGTATGAAATCCATGACACCGTGACCGGCATTGATGTACGCATCCTTGACATAGCGGATGCTCTTGACCATGAACAGACGTTCCTCCTGCGGAAACATAGGCTTCCGGTGTTTGTACTCGAGATATGTGGAGTCGGAACCGATTCCAACATAGACATCCCCGAAACGTGAAGCCTGCTTGAAAAACTCAACGTGTCCGCTATGTAGCAGGTCATAGCATCCACTGACAAATACTTTCTTGACGGCCATGCCTAAGATATCGTATAAGTTACTATTACCCAAAAATACACATTTTCACTCATTAATGCATATATTTGTAGAATTATTTCTAATAAATATTACTATCGGATATGAAGAGAGCTTTGATAACCGGCGTGACCGGACAGGACGGATCCTACCTTGCAGAGTTACTGCTGGAAAAAGGATATGACGTGCACGGTACCATCAGGAGGTCGTCCGTGGACTACAGGGAAAGGATAGCTCATCTTGAGGGGCGGCCGAATTTCCATCTGCATTATGCCGACATGGGCGACTCCATGAGCCTGATCCAGGTGGTGAACAAAGTTCGTCCGGACGAGGTGTACAATCTTGCCGCACAGAGTCATGTCCAGGTGAGTTTCGACTCCCCGGAGTTCACTGCAGATGTGGATGCGACCGGTGTCCTCAGGATTCTAGAGGCCGTGCGCCAATGCGGATTGGCCGGAACCTGCAAGATATATCAAGCCTCTACATCAGAGCTTTACGGCAAGGTGGAGGAGGTTCCACAGAACGAGAACACTCCATTTCATCCGTACAGTCCTTACGCCGTGGCCAAACTCTACGGTTTCTGGATTGTGAAGGAATACCGGGAGGCCTACAACATGTTCTGCTGTTCGGGAATCCTTTTCAATCATGAGAGTGAACGGCGCGGGGAGACTTTCGTAACGAGGAAAATCACTCTTGCCGCATCCCGCATCGCCCAGGGCAAGCAGGACTGCCTGTATCTCGGAAACCTGGGTTCGCTCCGCGACTGGGGATACGCCAAGGACTATGTGGAATGCATGTGGCTGATTCTCCAGAACGATAAACCCGAGGACTTCGTCATCGCAACAGGAGTGCAGCACAGCGTCAGGGAATTCGCATATCTTGCTTTCAGGTATGCCGGGATTGAACTGAAATTCGAGGGAGAGGGCCTGGATGAAAAGGGAATATGCGTGTCTGTAAGCGGCAATGCTCCTGAATCCCTAGTAGGAAAGACTCTTTTGGCCGTGTCTGAGGATTTCTACAGGCCCACGGACGTGGTCAACCTCTGGGGAGACCCTACCAAGGCGAGGGCCAAGCTGGGATGGAATCCGAACAGGACGTCATTCGAGGATCTTGTAAGGCTCATGGTCGAGTCTGACATGGCCAAGGTCGCGGCCGAGGGTGCAGCTGCCAAGGTCAGGACAAACCTCGCGGAGTATCTGGAGAAGGGTATTGTAAAATAGTGGTTGTCATCCCGACCATGTGAAGCGTGGAGAGACCTAAGCACCAAGATAATATGTTGGACAAAACATCAAAAATATACATCGCAGGCCACCGCGGGCTCGTGGGCTCCGCCATCTGGAACAATCTCCGGCAGCGCGGCTACACGAATCTCGTCGGGTGCACCCATCGGGAACTGGATTTGACGGACCAGGTGGCCGTACGGAAGTTCTTTGACGAGGAACGTCCTGATGCAGTGGTACTTGCAGCAGCATTCGTAGGCGGCATCATGGCAAATTCACTCTATCGCGCGGACTTCATCATGCAGAACATGAAGATACAGTGCAATGTGATCAGCGAGGCCTATGCGCATGGAGTGAAGAAACTCCTTTTCCTCGGATCGACCTGCATATATCCGAAGAACGCCCCGCAGCCAATGAGGGAGGACTGTCTCCTGACATCCCCTCTTGAGTACACCAACGAGGAATATGCCATAGCGAAAATAGCAGGCCTGAAGATGTGCGAGAGCTACAATCTCCAGTACGGGACGAATTACATTGCCGTGATGCCTACAAACCTGTACGGGCCGAACGACAATTTCCATCTCGAGAACTCCCACGTGATGCCGGCAATGATGCGCAAGATTTATCTCGCCGGACTGATTCATGAAGGGGACTGGGATATGATACGAAAGGATTTGGCAATCAGGCCGGTATCCGTCTCTGCCGAAGTGTCCGGCAAACTCGGTTGCAAGGCCGGAGGGAAGGATGGCTCTGGCCGGTTCATCGTTGACGGAACCTCCCAGGAGCACGACATACTCGCCGTGCTTTCGCATTATGGCATATATGACAACCGCGTCGTGCTGTGGGGCACCGGAACTCCCCTGCGCGAATTCCTCTGGAGCGAGGACATGGCCGACGCTTCTGTACACATCCTCCTCAACGTTGACTTCAAGGATATTATCGGGATTGAAAAATACTCATCGGTATTCTACGGCACGAGCGCCGGCGGGGTCGTTGACAGGAACAACAGCGAAGGACGCGGAGGGGCAATCCCATCCCTCGGAGAAATCCGCAACTGCCATATAAATGTAGGGACAGGCAAAGAACTGACAATACGCGCACTTGCCGAACTGGTCGCAAAAGCGGCAGGATTCTCCGGCACTATCGAGTTCGACTCCTCAAAGCCGGACGGAACGATGCGCAAACTCATAGATGTCAGCAAATTGCATTCTCTCGGCTGGACTCATAAGGTTGAGATTGAGGACGGAGTGGAGAAACTGTTCCATTGGTACCGTGACAGCATCCGGTAACTTCCCCGGTCCCTCAGTGCGTTTGTCACTCCCCTTTCAGCAGCGGAAAATCAGGATTCGGGACGTGGGCTGCGGACATGATTGACTTGAGATCTTCAGCTACGGAAGGAGCGTCAGCGAGGACGTCGCGGGACTCCGAAGGGTCATTGTCGAGGTCGTAGAGTTCGTAGCGGTCTTCGTCCGAGCGGACATTCAGGTGAACCAGTTTCCAACGGCCTTTGCGTACAGCCTGGCGACCGCCCATTTCCTGGAATTCGAAATATAGATATTCGTGTTCCTTCCGGTCTTTCCTGCCCTCGAGCACGGGAAGCAGGCTTACTCCGTCAATGTCATTACCGACTTCCTGTCCGTTGATCTCGCGGAGGGTCGGCATAACGTCCCAGAACGAGCAGATGAAATCGGACTGGGTGCCCCCGTCGACGTGGCCTTTCCATTTGACAATGAACGGGACACGTATTCCTCCTTCATAGACATCCCTCTTGTATCCGCGCCAAGGCCCGTTGGAGTCGAAAAAGTCGGGATCGGCACCGCCCTCGAGATGCGGGCCGTTGTCTGAAGCGAAGATGATGATGGTATTGTCGTAAATGCCGAGTTCTTTCAGTTTGTCCACAATCTGGCTGACATACATGTCAAGTCTCGAGACCATTGCCGCAAACGTGGCGCGGGGATATGCCTGCGAGCAATAGCCTCCTTTGCGGAACATCGGCATTCCCTGGTCGCATCCCCTGAACGGGGTCTCGGGAAACTTTCCTCTGAATTCCTGTATTATACCATCCTCAGGCACAATCAGTTCCGCGTGAGGGAGAGTCGTCGGATACCACATGAAGAAAGGGCGTCCGTCCCTGGCCGACTGCTCCATGAATGCCAGGGCTTCTTTCTGGATAAGGTCCGGCACATAGGTCCCTTCCCCGTACGGAACTTCATCGCAATTATCCTCAATCTCAATCAGTTTGTCATTATCCCAGATATGGTCGGCATAATAGCTGTGCGCCAGACGCTGGCAATTGAATCCGTAAAATCTGTCGAGCCCCATCTTACGGGGGTCTCCGGACGAATGCGGCAGGCCGAGTCCCCATTTGCCGAATGCAGCAGTGGTGTATCCCGCATCCTTGAGATCATGGAATATGGTACGGGTGCTGTCGGGCAACGGGAATTGTCCTTCAGGCATTATCTCGCGATTTCCCCTGACAGGCGTGTGCCCGCTATGGGTTCCTGTCAGAAGGCAGGATCGTGACGGGGCGCTGACGGTGGTGCCGGAGTAACATTGTGTGAAGCGCATGCCCTCGGACGCAATCCTGTCGATGGCCGGCGTGGTGAAATGTGTCTGGCCGTAGCAGCTGAGGTCGCCCCAACCGAGGTCGTCAGCGAGTATGAAGACAATGTTCGGGCGGGTGCCAGAGGCCGGGCCATTGTGATTTGCGCAGGAGGAGGCTGCAACGATTGTCCCGGTGATGAGGATGGAGTCGGTGAACTTGTTGGCTTTCATGGGAATGTCTGTTCCGGTCGGGATTCCGAATTGTCAGATGGCTACGAGGACTGTCCCGGCGAGTATAAGGAGGCAGCCGAGCAGAGAGCGGACAGTGAGCTGTTCATGAAGGAATATAGCAGCGAGTATGAATGTAAGGACGATGCTGAGTTTGTCCACCGGGACGACTTTGGTGACGCATCCTGTCTGCAGGGCCTTGTAATAGCATAGCCATGAGGCTCCTGTGGCTAGTCCGGAGAGGATGAGGAAGAGCCAGCTGCGTTGCGAAATATTTGCTATCCCGCCCTGCGCTCCTGTCACGAATACAATCCCCCATGCCATGAGCACGACGACAACGGTGCGGACGGCCGTTGCAAGGTTGGAGTCGACTCCGTCAATGCCGATTTTCGCGAATACCGAAGTCAATGCCGCAAAGATTGCGGACAGCAATGCAAATAGAAGCCACATATTGTTTTTCATTGTGTCAATGTCTGTTCGGCGGGTTCTCCTCCATCCGGCAGCAAATATTCCGGCAGAAACGAGCCTTCGTGTATTACCGGTCTCAAATATAGATAAAAAAGTTTTGGTTTTGAAAAATAATGCTTATCTTTGCAATCCCATAAGGGAAACGGTGCTTTGGCCGAGCGGTTAGGCACAGGTCTGCAAAACCTGCTACAGCGGTTCGATTCCGCTAGGCACCTCCAAAAACGCCCCTGAGAGTATCTCAGGGGCGTTTGATGTTTCAGACATTACTATAACATTGCTACAAGTCGTCACTGACCGGTTCGAGCCATTCGTTGTATTCAGTGCCGCCGGTTTTCACGTGAGTGGCGATGTGCTGGAACCAGCTGCCCTTTTGCCGTTTTTGCAAAAATACTCATTTTATCCGAAACGCAATGCAACGGACGGCCTCCATATTGCATCTATTTGATGGTATCATAATTATTGCGTAAATATGAAAAGACTTTTTTCCGCAGCATTGTTCTGCGTCCTCGCCTTTGCTGCAGCAAATGCCCAGTCAAGGCTCACAGTTGAAGTCGCAGCAGGTGTTCCATTCTACGGATTGCCGGGACTGACAGGCGCCCCTGCCCAGAATGGACTTAACATTGGATTTGAAGCCAGACAATCCCTGACATCAGTTCCCGCCCTTTCATTCGGGGCACAGGCTTCCTTTTCTCCTGCATGGTGCAGCTCCTCCGACTTTGAAGCGGCCAAAAAAAGCAAATACCACAAATACTATATTACCCCGGAATTCATCATCGATTACAATATTCTTCCCGGGCGCAAGATCAGCCCGTTTGTAAGTATTGGAGCAGGTGTACAGGGAAACATCGTTGTGGATGACGGCGAACCGGCGAGACGGGACTTCGGAGGGATTGTCAATCCTCGTCTTGGAATCGAGTTTTTTCACCGTATAAGGATATACGGCGAGTTGAAGAAACGTTTCGACAAAAGTTCAATAGACGATTATTTCGCAGTGAATGTCAGCTGGATATTCGTTTCGAAAAAGAATTGATGATATAACTTAAGTTTCGCAGAGCGAAACAACTGCTTTTGAGGCCTTCAGGCCGAGGGTAAGTCCCTTGCCCGGGGTCGGGAGCGATTAGCAAAAGTCCAGTGGCCTTTTGCAGCGAGCAGCCCGAAGGGACGGTAGGGATTTAGGAAAAGGGTAGCGTACACAAAATATGCGCGCGGGCCTTTTGCTCGCACAGAGCAATAAATCCTCTAAAAAGCAGCAATTTGCGGCTTACGAAAGTTGAATGATATAAATATATGAGACTTGTAATACAGAGATGCTCAGAGGCTTCCGTCACCATAGACGGTTCCTGCGTATCCGCAATTGGCAAAGGCCTGCTCGTGCTCGTCGGAGTCGAACAGGGAGATACTGAAGCTGATGTGGACTGGCTCGTGGGAAAGACAGCCGGGATGAGAATCTTCGACGATGCGGAAGGCGTGATGAACCTCAGCGTCAAGGACGTCGGAGGAGACGTGCTGGCAATATCCCAGTTCACGCTGACGGCATCCACCCGCAAAGGCAACAGGCCGTCTTACATACGCGCAGCCGGACACGAACTTGCAATCCCTTTGTACACATCATATTGCGACAAACTTTCCGCTGCTCTCGGAAAGCCCGTGGGCAAAGGTGTGTTCGGCGCCGACATGAAGGTGGCGCTTGTGAACGACGGACCTGTTACAATAATTATAGACTCCCGTATCAGGGAGTGACAAGGGTGGTATCTTCCGGGAACGGATAGATGAATATAGGATTCGTGAGGGCCTGCATCCTGTTCTCGAGGTCATACAACTCAGCCCTTACCCATCCGCACTTGTTGTCAACGGTCACTTCCACATTTTCTCCGGCCTGGATATAGGCATAATAGAAAGTACCGTTCACATTGTACATCTTGAGCACCCCGCTGGTTGAGGCCGTAAAGCTTACCACAGGACGCTTCGCAAAGATATCGTCACCAATTTCCGCTATCTTTCCGTCACCAATAACCTTGAAATCAAGAGTAATCTCGCTGCTGCCGGTGATATAGCTGCGCCCGTTGCACAATCCGTCAATCACTGCACCGCGTGAAAGGGAAGAACATCTGATCACGGTCTGCGGCAAGCCTATCTTGTTGCTGAACCTGTGAAATGCATGAATGTGGTATCATTGTCCCTGGCTGAAACCTCCGTGGAGAAAACAGTTGAAACGGCGGCCAGGACAAGAATCAGACCTTTATTCTTCATAGTTTTGAGCAGTTTGATTGTTTGAACATGCAATGATAAGATAATTTTTCCAACCTTACGGACTATATTTGCGTTATATATGTGACCGGCCCGGGTGACGGGGATTGTTTAACATATATTATTTGGTACTACTATGGTTTACAAACTTATTGCAGATTTTATCGACGTGTTGATTCCTATCAGCGTCTACGTTATTCTTCCGATACTGATAGTATGGATTACCAGCCGTGTCAGGCAGAACGAGACTAACCGCAAGGCGGAGATAATGCTCAAGGCGATTGAGAAAGGGGCCCAGATTGACCCCGGGATGTTCGAGACGAAGAAATCCAGGAAGACAATCAAGGAACGGCTTCTGGAAAAACTGACCGGGGCATGCGTGACTTCCCTCATGGGAATTGCCTTCCTGCTCCTCGCCCTGATTCCGCAATGGCCGGGTGACCAGAACATGAATGACAATGAACTGTTATTCCTCCTGGCGGCAGGTATACTTCTGT
>SFNZ01000130.1 GCA_004552615.1 Bacteroidales bacterium
AGTATAAGGAACCGCCGTATGCCGAACGGCACGTACGGTGGTGTGAGAGGTCGGAAAACGAGAGCAGGAAGAAAACTTTCGTTTTCCTCCTACTCGATTGCGTCATGAGAGTTCAGGAGGGGGACCTGCGGAAAACCATGGCCGCCCGTGGCCTTGTGAACGGCGAGGGGCCCACGAAGTGGGAGGGATTTAGTTTTCCGCAGGTCTCCCTACTGAACTCTCAATATGAGAACGTTTCTGTCAGCTGTATTTCTTAGGAAATCTGAGGAGAATGGCCGTGAAGGCCACGATACCCATTGTGAACGGATAATACAGATAACGTATTATTCCTATTGCGGAAATCCCGGCGAGGCCCGATGCCATGAGCATCTGCGCTCCATAAGGGAGAATTCCCTGTACCATGCAGGAGAACGTGTCCAGTATACTCGCCGTCTTGCGCGGGTCGAGCCCGAATTTCTCCGTGATGTCCTTCGCGATTCGGCCCGTTGTAAGAATTGCAATCGTATTGTTCGCCGTGCAGACATTGGCCATGCTCACGAGGGCTGCGATGCTCATTTCCGCGCCCCTCTTCCCGCTGATGCGCCTTGTGAGAGTCCTGACCAGGAAGTCGATTCCGCCGTTGTGCCTTATCATTTCCAGCATTCCTCCCGACAGCATCGTCACGATTATCAGGTCTCCCATCCCGGCGATGCCTTTTCCGATGCTTTCAAGCCAGCCGACCCAGCTGAGACACCCGGTGCTGAACCCTATTACAGCATTGATGGCGATTCCGAGGGCGAGCACCGCAGTCACGTTGACTCCTGAAACGGCAAGTCCAATGACAGCGATATACGGTATAAGCTTGATCCAGTCGACCGTATCGCCGGCCGGGGCTATGGCGGCGGAATGTCCGAGGACGAGATAGACGGCTGTGACTATGACGGCTGCAGGGGCGGTGATTCGGAGATTGACCTTGAATTTGTCGGACATGGAACATCCCTGGATCTTGGTCGCAGCGATGGTGGTGTCGGAAATGAACGACAGATTGTCCCCGAAGAATGCGCCTCCGGCCACGATTGCAGTGATGAATCCCGTGTCAGCCCCTGACTCGGCTGCAATTCCTGCCGCCACCGGGACAAGGGCCACTATGGTCCCTACGCTGGTCCCTACGGCCATGGAGATGAAGCAGGCTGCGAGGAAGAGCCCGGTATAGAGCATTTTCGCGGGCAGGACTGCAAGGGTCACCGCCACTGTGGCGTCTATGGCTCCTATCTGGCGGGCCGTCTCGGCGAAAGCTCCGGCCAGGATGAAAATCCACAACATCAGCAGCACGTTCTTGTGCCCGGCTCCCGAGGAAAAGATTGCGATTTTCTCTTCTATCGGAGCTTTCCTGCTGATTATCAATGCATATATTGAGGCTATGAGGAAAGCCGATGCGGTCGGTACCCTGTAGAAATCCTTCGCGATGAGGGAAGATACGAGATAGATGCCGAGGAATACCAAAAGTGGGCTGAGAGCGATAAGTCCGCTACTCCTGAAGGATTGTCTGTCTGTCATTTGTCCATTTTCAATATGCGTGTGCAAATATAGCCTCTTTTTCTTTCATCTTTCCGGAAATTTTGATAATTTTGCAAGCTTGCTTTTCGGGGAAAGGCCTGCGTGTTCAGATGTTTAACCTCCCGACCACGGTCCGGACAAACCTGAGATATGGTATGATCGCAATTTTCTACAGATCTAACGGAAAGATACTGCTCTCACAGTCGGCGGCGGATTTCAATGTTTTGAAACAGGATGATGTAATATGGATTGACCTTTTTTCTCCCGACGGGGACGAGAAGAGGGCGGTCGAGCGATTCCTCGACACCGAGATCCAGAGCAGGGCGCAGGCGGAGGAGATCGAGAGCTCTTCACGTTTCTCGGAGACTGACAGCGCCATATTCGCGAACACGAACTTTCTCATCCCGGGACCTGAGGAATATGTTATGGAGGCCGTTTCCTTCACATTGGTAGGCAATGTCCTGGCCACCCTCAGGGACGTCCCCCTCAGGAGTTTCACCGACCTTCAGCGCAAGCTCATGGCACTTCCGAGGCTCTTCCCGAACGGATACTGGGTGTTCGTCAGCATCATGGACCAGCGTGTCGACCTCGATGCCGACATGATAGAGCTCATGTCCAAGGAGATTGCCCAGTACAGCAGGCGCATTAACCAGCAGGAGGATATCAACGAGGATTTCCTTCTCGATATCAACCAGTTGCAGGATAATACGATGCTCGTGCGCGAGAACATCGTCGACAAGCAGCGTCTCATTTCCAACATGATGAAGAGTGACAAATATCCGGTGGAGCTTGAGCCTAGGTTCAACGTGCTCCTGCAGGATATCTCCTCGCTCATCAACCATTCCAATTTCAGTTTCGAGAGGCTGGAGTATCTCCAGGACACGGTAGTCGGCCTCATCAACCTGGAGCAGAACAAGATAATGAAGATTTTCACCCTCATTTCCCTGCTCCTGATGCCTCCTACCCTCGTGGCGAGCTTCTACGGAATGAACGTCACCCTGCCTCTCGCGGGGAACAGATGGGCCTGGCTCATCATCATTGCCGTAATGGTCCTTTCCCTGGGCTTGATCCTTCTGCTGTTCAAGAGGCGCAAGATGCTGTAGCAGAATTGAATCGGCTGCAAACTTTTTTCACATTTCTCTTTGTGAGTCAGAAAATTTTGAGTAAATTTGCCCGCTTTTTCCGTGGAAGCGGGCTTTCGTTTTTGCGGAAAGGCACAGGAAATAATGTCAAACAACTAGTTTTTTTATCTTAATTTATCATTATGGATGAAAACAAGACAGCAGTAGAGGCTCAGGAGACCCCGGTGGTCGAGACTCCTGCAAAAGAAGAAACCAGGAAAGCACCGCTCAATGCTTCAGTAGCTCCTGAAGAGTTCGACTGGGACGCATTCGAGAAAGATGCAGCTTACGGTGACACTGACAGGGCTACCATTGAGGCAGCTTATGACAAGACCCTCTCCGACATCAAGGAGAACGAGGTTGTCGAAGGAACAGTCACAGCAATCAACAAGAGAGAGGTTCTCGTGAACATCGGCTACAAGAGCGAAGGCGTT
>SFNZ01000131.1 GCA_004552615.1 Bacteroidales bacterium
TGCGGTGTGACGTCATCGTCAAACCAGCTTTCCTCTGCGATTGTCCCGTTTAGGTACAGGGTCCTCTGTGCCGGAGTCGTCTCCGTCTGCGCCTGATTCTTCCACTTCCAGAACTTCTTCATCGGTGTTTTCCTCCTTTCCGTCATCGTTCTGTGTATTTGCAAACGCTCCGGCCTGTTGAAGCGGGAGCATATTGCCGTTGATAAGGTAGAGATCACCGCCAGCCTCGGCAGGAATGCGGTCGAGGTTTTCCAGCTCACGGATGTCGTTTGCACTCATCCAGCCGTTCTGCCTTGCGGTGGCGTAGCCGTTCATGCGGCTTTGGTAATCTCCACGGAGCAGACCCTCCAAGTTGAACTTCACGAAATACGACTTCTTTTCTTCCGGGGTGAGTAGCGTCCGCATGATGGATTGCTCCCAGCGGATCACCCACGGGTCAAGGGTGTATTTAACAAACTCTAAGGATTGCTGCTCAATATTAGAAAAGCTCGACTTTTCGAGGTCACCGACCATGTGTGGCGGTACCCTGAAAATTCGAGCGATTTCATTTATCTGGAACTTTCGTGTCTCAAGGAACTGTGCTTGTTCCGGGGAGATGGAGATAGGCGTATATTTCATGCCTTCCTCCAGCACGGCGATCTTGCCGCTGTTCTGGGAGCCTCCGAACTGAGGTTGCCATGCCTCTCGGACACGCTGCGGGTCCTTAATGGTTCCGGGGTGTTCCAGTACACCGGAAGGGGCTGCGCCATTGGCGAAGAACTTAGCTCCGTATTCCTCTGTAGCGATGGCAAGGCCGATGGCGTTTTTTGCCATTGCAATCGGGCTATAGCCGACAAGCCCGTCAAAGCCGAGACCGGGAATATGGAGCACGTCGGTGGGCTTCAGAATAACCGTTTCACTCTTGCCGCCGACCTCGTCAACGGAGCGGAGGTACTGATAGTAGAGCTGGCCATTCTCGTCCCGATCCACACTCATCTTGTTGGGCATCAAGGGATACAATGCCATGACCTCGCCCTTACTGTTCCTGATGATTTGAGCATAGGCATTGCCCCAGAGGAGCAGGTGCGTCATGAGTGTTTCCCGGAAGACGAAGGAACTCATCTCTGGATTCGGCTCATCATGAAGAATCAGGTAAAGCGAATGGTCGATAGCTTTTTCCTTGCCGCCGTCGCTGTTGTATCGGTAAACATGAAGCGGGAGCCCTGCGATAGCTTCGGCCAGAATACGGACGCAGGAGTAAACCGCAGTCATCTGCATGGCACTGCGTTCCGTTACCGTCTTGCCGGAGGTGCTGCCACCCATGTAAAAGGTGTAGCGGGAGCCGACTGTGCTGTCGGTGGGCTTGTCTCTGGATTTGAATAGTCCACTGAAAATACCCATATCACATCACCGTCCTTTCATAAAAATAAAAGACCACGAGTGTCATAGACGCTCTCGGTCGTATCGTTACCGCACCGGATGGCACGGTCCAAGGCCATGACTGTTGCCACAGCACCGTCAATTTTCTCTGTAGACTTTTCCTTGTCCGGCTTGATGTTACCGGCGGGATCAGTCCGCACATAAATGTTGTCCATCATCCAGCGGAGCACCGGATGGCCTCCGTGAGCGATGCGCTCCTCCAAGACCAGCTTCATCAGCTCCTTGGTCGGAGGGCTCATATCCTTAAAGCCCTGTCCAAAGGGGACGACCGTGAAGCCCATACCCTCAAGGTTCTGAACCATCTGGACAGCTCCCCAGCGGTCGAAGGCGATCTCACGGATATTGAACCGTTCTCCAAGCCGCTCGATGAACTTTTCGATATAACCGTAATGGACCACGTTGCCCTCAGTGGTTTGCAGGAAACCTTGTCGTTCCCACACATCGTAAGGAACATGATCCCGGTTGACCCTCTGGTCGATGTTTTCTTCCGGTATCCAGAAGTACGGCAGGATCACAAACTTGTCATCCTCATCCATCGGAGGAAAGACCAGCACGAAGGCGGTTATATCCGTGGTGGACGAAAGGTCCAAACCGCCGTAGCAGACCCGACCTTCGAGGTCATCTTCGCTTGTAGCAAAAGCGCAGCGGTCCCATTTCTCCATAGGCATCCAGCGCACGGCCTGTTTGACCCACTGGTTAAGCCTTAGCTGCCGGAAGGAGTTCTCCTCGGCAGGGTTCTGCTTTGCGGACTCACAGGCGGCCTTTACCTTGTCGATACCGACTGTGATGCCGAGCGAGGGATTCGCTTTCTTCCAGACCTTCGGGTCCGTCCAGTCGTCGTTTTCATCGGCACCGTAGATGACCGGGTAAAAGGTCGGGTCAATCTTGCGGCCCTCGATGATGTCTTTTGCTTTCTGGTGCGTTTCATAGCAGATGGATTTGGTGTCTGTACCGGCTGTGGTTATAAGGAAGTAAAGCGGCTGCATACGAGCATCACCGGAGCCCTTGGTCATAACATCAAAGAGTTTCCGGTTAGGCTGGGTGTGTAGCTCATCGAACACCACGCCGTGGATGTTGAAGCCGTGCTTCGAGTAGGCCTCTGCCGATAGCACCTGATAGAAGCTGTTTGTCGGCAGATACACGATCCGCTTTGTAGCCGTCAGGATTTTGACCCTGCGGTTGAGGGCATGACACATTCGGACCATATCGGCTGCGACCTCAAAAACAATCGAGGCTTGCTGCCTGTCTGCAGCGCAGCCGTAGACCTCCGCACGTTCCTCACCGTCGCCGCATGTGAGAAGGAGTGCGACTGCTGCCGCAAGCTCCGATTTACCCATTTTCTTGGGTATTTCAATGTAGGCGGTGTTGAACTGCCGGTATCCGTTGGGCTTGATGATGCCGAAGATGTCCCGGATGATCTGCTCTTGCCAGTCGATCAGAGTGAAGGGTTTTCCTGCCCATGTACCTTTGGTGTGACAGAGGCACTCAATGAATGAGACAGCGTAGTCTGCTTTGGTTTTGTCGTAGACGGAGTCCTTTGCCTTGAACTTCGTCGGTGTGTATTTTTTCATTCGCCTCAAGTGTTATCACCTCCAAAAAGGCATAAAAAATAGCCGCCTGAAGCGACCGTCATAACGAGGAACAGAGCCGAGCGGCTCATGTCCC
>SFNZ01000132.1 GCA_004552615.1 Bacteroidales bacterium
CGGAATGACACCGGCATCGTGTCCCTACGGCCCCGCCGACTGCCCGAAGATCGCGGAGATGGAGGACCGTATCGACAGATTGGAGGGTCATCTTTCGTCCATCTACGGGCTTCTATGGGGCATCATGGGCGGGGTCCTCGCTTCCCTCGTCGGGATAATGGGAGTGCTGATCGTATGAGTTGTATCGAGGTATGGACACCGACCCGTATCCTCGGATGCGTAGAGGATGACAACGGCAACGCCGTGGATTGCTTCGCGCAGGCCGTGCCGCAGAGCGAATACACCGCCTTGCAGGTTCAGGCCCTTTGGCGCAGGTACCGTTATGCTGCCTGTGATTCCATGAACGTCTCCAGATGGCTTCAGCAGGTGAAGGACAGGGCCGAGGAGATCAACCGCAGATACCTGCAGATGTTCGCGGCGTATGATGCGCAGGATCTGTCCGATATGAAGATGGGTTACACCGACACCTACGACCTGACGGATACGGCGCAGTCGGTCGGCAGCGACACCTTCACGACAGAGACCGAGGACCTGCCGCAGTCCGCCGACCCAACGGGCCAGTGGTTATCCGGCAGAACGAAAAGCACGACCACGCCCGGCACCGTCGACACGTCGAAACGCACCGGGACCATGCGCCACGACGTACAGGATGTGCTTTTAGCCGAGGAGTACGCCAGGCTTCAGGACGTCTTAAGGGACCCACTCGAAAAGTACGTTACTGAATTTTCGGATCTGTTCGCGAACAGGTGGTAAGTTGCAGGCTACTGTCGATTTCCTTAAAATGCCCGTGGGCCTGTCCACGGGACAGTATCCTTTACTGACAAGTTTAGATCAGAATCTCACAACGTACATTGTGAAAACCGACGTTCTCAATGTGAGAAAGGACCTTTATCAGGTTGTCCGGGTCGCTGATTTCGACGGATCCGAATCATGCAACATGATAAGGGTCCGTGGCTATGGTCTCTATTGGATCACGGCGCGCGACACATCCACGGATGTCAATGGATCCGTGTCCTTCGCGCTGTCGGCGTGTGCGCCGTCCTCGATGCTTTTCTCCGGCGATGCGGTGGATGGGGAGTTTTCAAGGCTTCCGGAGAACGCGTGCCCGTGGCTCAAGAGGCAGGCCAGGACGGGAGACATTCTCCCGACCAGGTCCGTCGATCTCCCGAGCATGGGCACTAACTCCCGTGGCAATCTGAAGGTGTGGATCCAGGTCACATCGACCACCTACCTGCGACCGTCAACGATCGCGGAGGATGGGGCGATTATGTCGCGGCAGACGGCGATGGGGAGAACAGGAAATATTATCCCAATATCCAGGACGTGATCAGCAACCCCGAATACATGGGATTGCAGGCTTCCACGATACAGGATATCAGCATATCCGTGCGTTGCCCCTTCAAGTATTCCGAGAACGGGCTTTACATGAATCTGGTCAGGTCGGACGGGACGGTCATCCCCACCAACGCCGTGGGACCCGAGAACACAGCCATCACCGGAGGAAGGTTCGCATTCTACAACCTGTCCGACCCCGCCTTTATCCATGCTGTGCCCCTGATCGAGACGGTGACGGTATCCCTGTCGGCACTCGAAAGGGCATCCGGCACGGTCATGCTGAAGGATCATACGGGCGCCGCCATCGCCACCGTTCCGACGTCGTGGGGTTCATCCTTCGAGGTCTCGACGCAGTGCATAGGCGACCACGGGAAGCTTCTAACGTTGGTGACGATAGAGGGCGTGGAGTACACCATCCAGGAAGGTCACCTTCCATACATCGGTAGCGCGTGGGCGGAGTACATCGCCTACAGCATGTCATACGATAGGCAGGCTATGGAGAACTCGATAGCCTACGCCAACGATAGGATGTGGGCCGACCTCGCCACAGGTGCGGCGGGAGCCATTCAGGGTGCGGCCGTGTCGGCGATCGGCGGAAGCGGACCGTTGGCCGTCCTTTCGGGACTGTCATCCTTCGGACTCGGTGCCGCCGGGACGATGATCGAGAGATCCATCAGCGAAAGACAGGCGAGGGATGAGCAAGCCCTCGCAGAGCGCAGGGTCCAAGGTCAGGCGGGAACGGCTTACTCGAGTGCCTACGGGGTGATCTACTGCCTGATGAACCTGAGACATCCGGCTATCATCGAGATCAACATGCCGGCAGGATTGACCGATTCGGTGGATCTCGCTTACACGAACGTGCATGGCTTCCCTGCGGAGGGAGTCAGGACCATAACCATGAAGCAGGGATTCATACAGGGTCGTATCTTCGCGGCCGATACCATCCGCATGGGCCCGTGGTTCGATGAGATGAACAGCAAACTATCTAATGGAATAAGATTCGTGAGTGTGTAACATGGTAACGATAAAGGACGGTTGCGGTTGCGATCCGTGTGATTGCGATTGGAAGCAGAAACTGAAGGAGGCCTATTCAAGGGCCATCCAGAGCGTGAACAAGATCGGAGATAATGACGGATCCGTCTATTTCCCGGACGGTACCGGTTTCGTGAAACTGCCCCTGCCGAGGCAGTCGGACGTGGCGCAGATCAAGACGAATGCGCAGGACATCACTGACCTGAAGGTTGCGGATGCCCAGCTTCAGACGAACATCACAGCCGAGGAAACAGCGAGGAAGGCCAAGGATGAACTGCTCGATGCGGACATCACACGCATCGACAACACCGATGCCGGACAGGATCAGAGGATCCGGGACAACGCCGACAGGATCACCTCGACATACAACGATCTGGTCGCGACCGAGGCGACCGTGGCGACCCACGACAGCGAGATAATCACCCTTCAGGCACAGGCACAGGCGTTGAGCAAATCGCTTGTATCGGATGTTATGATGACCGACGGAACCACCGCCGGTAGTGTTCAGGTCTCGATCAAGAAGGAAGATGGAGCGGTGGTCACATCAGCTAACTACAAATGGGGCCGTGACATCGGCGTTCGTCTCGAGGCGGGAACACAGGCGGGATACATCAAGACCGTCATCTCACTTTCAGACGGTACCGTACTTGAATCGAACGAGTATAAGATCGTGGAAGTCCTCGAATCAGACGTATACGTCACCGCCATCACACTTGTGCCTGACATGGCCGCGGGAACCATCGGCGGCAACATCTCTTACAGCAACGGAACCACGCAGACCATCAACACCATCAACGTTCCCACCGCTCCCGGAGTGACCTCCGCGATCGAGGCGTTACAAACCCGCATGACAGCGGTGGAGCAGAAGAACACGGCGCAGGACTCACAGATCAGCGCACTGGATGCGAGGGTTCAGGCCATCGAGGACACTCCCGGTATCAGTCAGTTCGCATCGGGAAAATTGGGAACCATCGCAGGATCCACCGCAGACGGAAGGATCAAGGCGGAGGATGACGGGACGGGAAGCGTGAACGGATGGAGCGACCTTAAGAATAGGATGACCACCGCAGAGGGTCAGATCGTTGCGGCACAGAACGGCATCACCGCCATTGAGACTAAGAACACACAGCAGGACACTGCGATCAACGGGCTCCAGACCTCCAAGGTCAATGTTGCGCAGGGTGTAGCGAATGCAGGTAAGGCGTTGGTTGTCGGAGATGATGGAAATGTGACCCCTGCCGCCATCGAAGGAGGAAAATCTCCGGTCACATCATGCAGTATCAAGATGAATGATTACCTTTTATTCAACGATACAACTACCGTTAATTCTGCAAGTTATTTGATTCAGTACACCAGAAACATCGGAAATTCAACGCAGTATCCAAACGTTGAATATGATTGCCCGTTCTGCACAATTTATGAAGGGCCTTCTGTATCTGTTTCTATAACAGCCCTAAGATTCATCAATCCGACTGATTCGTCCAAATTGGTAAAAATGTTCAATTCAATATTCAATAAATTGAATGTGGATATCTCAAAACTTCCCAATGGAACCTATTATGTCGGAATCAAGGGGGTTGATAGACCGTACACAATCGGAGGTGGAGGTACCTTTTTCGTTGACATTACTAACGGATCCATCTCCGATGCTAGACCCGAAATGGGATCGTTGTATTCATTCCCCGGTGATCCATCTACATATTATTGTAATGTTGGGTTAAGTTACTTCTACAAATACTCCTGATCTGTAAACCTATTACCTACCTTCTCGGTAGGGTTTCTTACTTTCTTATTGGTT
>SFNZ01000054.1 GCA_004552615.1 Bacteroidales bacterium
CTCTGTACAATCCCGTATCCGTCTGCAATTCCATCAGCAGGTTGGCCTCGGCCGTGCCGTTCTCCGAAGATGAATGTGTCCGGATGGGAGCCGGATCGGAACTTATATGCTCATTCAGCCATCATACGGTGGCTGCGCGCCCCACGGTGGAGGAATTCCTTGCTGATGCCAATTCAGGGCTTCAGACGGCCTCAAAATTCTTCCTGGAGGCAGATACTGTCATCATCACACTCGGTACATCATGGGTATTTAGGCGCACCGATACGGGAGAGATTGTTTCGAACTGCCTCAAGCGCAACGCCTCCGAGTTCACGAGGGAGAGGCTGCCCCTGAAGCAGGTAATTGCATTGCTTGAATCGATGGTCTCCAGATATTCCTCTCCTTCTATCCTCGACAGGGGTATCAGGCCGAAGCGCTTCATATTCACTGTCAGCCCCATAAGGCATCTGAAAGACGGGGCTCACGGCAATCAGGTCAGCAAGAGCACCCTCCTGCTCGCAGTGGATTCGGTATGCCAGTCCCACCCTGATATATGCCAGTATTTCCCGGCCTACGAGATTGTCATGGATGAATTGCGCGACTATCGTTTCTATGCAGAAGACATGTTGCACCCTTCAGCCCAGACGGTCAACTATATCTGGGAGCGTTTCTGTGACTTCGCCCTCCCGGATGAAGAAAGACCTGTGCTGGAACTCAACAGAAAAGATTTTCTGCGGTCCCGGCACAGGCCGATGTTTTCAGGTTCAGGAATTTAGGAATTTAGTTGTTCGCCTCGATTCCCTTCTGCAGGAACTCCACGAAGCCAGCTACATCGAGATTGTATCCGCGTACCGGCACGAGTTGTTTCCCCTCAGGCGAAAGAATAGTGTAATTCGGCTGCGCGTTCACACCGAACGTCTTGCGCACGTAATATGAATTCACCCTTCCAAGGTCTTTCAGGACTTTCCCGTTCTCGGCCGTAATCCATTTATCCTCAGGGAGTTTTGTCTTGTCGTCAGTATAAAGGGCCACTATCTCGAACTCGTTCCTGAGAAGTTCAAGGACCTCAGGCGCGCTCCATACCCGCTGCTCCATCTCCCGGCAGTTCACGCATCCGTGACCGGTGATGTCCACGAACACAGGCTTTCCGCTTTTCCTTGCAGCTTCGAGACCGTCTTCCACGGAGAAATATCCGGCCAGGCCGAGCGGCAGTTCCAGTCCGTATTCATTGTGGCCTGCATTGTGGCTGCTGACAGCCTCTGCCGAAGGCATGTTCCCGTCAGCCTTGCTCCACACCACGAAATCCTGAGTCTCGATCGGCGGGAGATAGCCGGACAGCGCCTTGAGAGGAGCTCCGAACATTCCCGGGATGAGATATACCACGAAAGTGCAGTCAAGAATTACCAATATGAGCCGGAATACGCCGATGTGCTCCACTTTGCTGTCAGCCTCGAACCTGATCTTGCCGAGCAGGTAAAGTCCCAGCAGGGTGAACACCACAATCCATATTGCCAGATAAATCTCCCTGTCGAGAAGCCCCCAGTGGTAGGTCTGGTCAGCCACGCTCAGGAACTTGAATCCGAGGGCTACCTCAATGAATCCGAGCACCACCTTCACCGAGTTCAGCCAGCTTCCGCTCTTGAGTTTCTTGAGCAGGGAAGGGAACATTGCGAATATCGTGAAAGGCAGGGCGAATGCCACCGAGAACGCGAACATGGTCACCATCGGCGCCCAGAACTCTCCCTGTGTGGACTTTATCAGCACGGAACCGACGATAGGTCCTGTGCATGAGAACGATACCAGCACCAGTGTCAGGGCCATGAAGAAGATGCCTGCAAGCCCTCCCTTGTCGGAATTGCGGTCACTCTTGTTGACCAATGATGACGGCAGGGTTATCTCGAACGCTCCGAAGAATGATGCGGCGAATATCATGAATACAATGAAGAAAATGATGTTCGGCAGCCAGTGAGTTGCCAGCCAGTTGAATATGTCGGCCGTGACCGCGTCACCACCCACTATCCAGGTGATGCCTATGATGGCTGAAATCGGGACAGTATAGAGGAGCACGATGAAGAGTCCGTACATGAATGCCTTGAACCTTCCGGCAGCTGGCGATGAGGAGCCTTTCATGAAGAAGGATATGGTCATCGGGACCATCGGGAATACGCAAGGCGTCAGGAGCATCGCGAATCCCCAGAGGATTGCCTCGAGTATGAGTCCCCAGATGGAGCCGCCGTCTTTCTCCTCTTCCGCTGCTGCCAAAGTGGTTTCGGTTTCCGGAGCGGCGGCGCCCGGTACGAGTTCAATGGAGAATTCGTAATATTCCGGCGAAGCGCAGGCCTGGTCCGTGCAGCTCATCCAGCAAATCTCGCCCCTGAGCACGTCAGCCGCATTGGCCTTGACTTTCTGGGCAATGACAATGTTGTTGTAGAATACCTTGTTGCCGTCCTGGTCCTCAGGCTGCTCTTTCTCGTAGAGTCCTCCTTGAAGTACGAGGTTGGAGGATTCGGAGAATGTGATTTCGGTAGGGCATACCTCGTCGCTGATGCTGTAGGTGTGCCAACCGTCTGCGATTCTGCCGCTGAACACAATCTCGAAGATGCCGTTTCCTGTGTCAGTGGCGGATACAGTCCATTCAACAGTTTTTTCCGGGGCCTGTCCCCATACAGACAACGCACCCCATGCAAGGAGTGCGATGACTGCCATAGTTTTCCTTATGATCCGATTCATTATGAATTAGATAATATGAATTAGATAAATTATTATTTCGCGTACGCCACGGAACGGGTTTCCCTGATGACGGTGATCTTCACCTGACCCGGGTATGTCATCTCGTTCTGGATTTTCAGTGCAATGTCGGATGAGAGTTTTGCCGCCTGCTCGTCGCTGACCTCCTCTGCTCCCACGATTACTCTCAACTCACGGCCTGCCTGGATTGCATAACTCTTGGTGACACCCGGATATGCAGCGGCAAGGTCTTCCATCCCCTTGAGACGCTTGATATAGGACTCTATGACCTCTCTTCTCGCACCAGGACGTGCTCCTGAGATTGCGTCTCCGACCATCACGATAGGGGAGAGCAGGGATGTCATCTCGGTCTCCTCGTGATGTGCTCCTACTGCGTTGCAGATTTCCGGCTTCTCCTTGTACTGCTCGGCCAGTTTCATTCCGAGGAGTGCGTGAGGAAGTTCAGGATCGTCTTCAGAAACCTTTCCGATATCGTGGAGGAGTCCGGCCCTCTTGGCTGTCTTAGGATTCAGGCCGAGCTCGGAAGCCATTATCGCACAGATGTTTGCAACCTCGCGGGAGTGCTGGAGCAGGTTCTGTCCGTAAGAAGAACGGTATTTCATGCGGCCTATCAGCTTGACGAGCTCGATGTTCATTCCGTGTATGCCGAGGTCAATGCAGGTCCTCTTTCCGGTCTCGAGAATCTCGTCCTCAAGCTGCTTCTGGACCTTTGCCACGACTTCCTCGATGCGGGCAGGGTGGATACGGCCGTCGATTACGAGCTGATGCAGGGCGAGCCTTGCAACCTCGCGCCTCACCGGGTCGAATGCGGACAGCAGGATGGCGTCCGGAGTGTCGTCTACCACGATTTCCACACCTGTGGCAGCCTCCAGGGCCCTGATGTTCCTTCCTTCACGTCCGATGATACGGCCTTTGATCTCGTCGTTTTCGATAGGGAATGTAGTCACTGCATTCTCGATGGCAGTCTCGGTGGCTGTCCTCTGGATGGTGGTGATTACTATCCTTTTAGCCTCTTTTGCAGCATTCAGGCGGGCGTCGTCCATGGTGTCGTTGATATAAGCCTGGGCCTCGCTTCTCGCCTCTGCCTTCATGTTCTCCATGAGGATGTTCTTGGCCTCTGCCGCAGACAGTCCGGCAATGCTTTCGATCTGCTTGTTGGCCTCCTGCCTGAGGGCCTCATATTCTTCGGCCTTCCTCTCGAGATTCTCCTTCTGGGCCTGGATTCCGGCCTTTGCGTTCTCGAGTTCGGCCATCTTCCTCTGGAGTTCCTTGTTCTGCTGGTTGAGACTGTTCTCCTTCTGCCTGATGCGGTTCTCGGCGTCCTTTATCTGGGCGTTTTTCTCGTTTACCTGCTGCTCATGTTCGCTCTTGAGCTGGAGATATTTCTCCTTGGCCTGAAGGATTTTCTCTTTCTTGATGTTTTCCGCCTCAAGTTCAGCCTTTTCTATGATGCTGTCCTTGCGGCCTTTCATTATAATGCGGTGAACCGTGAGGTAGACGGCGATTCCGAACGCTGCCGACAACAATGCGGTTCCTGTCAATACTAATGCACCCATTTCAATTAAATCAATATATTATAGTTTCAGTTATATGCCTGGCTGTGTGTCCTTTACGGAAAATCCGGCGGACAGCCTTTGTGGAAGCCTGCCTGCCGGATTAATATGTTCCAATATCGACAAAGCCGTCAGCTTGTCCGTCAGAAAATCTTAAATGATAAGATTTGAGCTCCGTGCCGGTTCAGCAATCCTGTGTTCCGCAAGGCGGAATCCCACAAAGGTACTCAGGCCCGCACATCCCCGGCTCGAGAATACCCGGTTCCGTAGAACGTGTTGTTTTCAGCGAGTCTCAGCCGGCGGCTGATTGTCAATATTGTCCAAATAATTATCTGTCTGGTTTTTAAGTGTACCTGCCTCTTTTTCAACCGCTTCAAGTCTTTTCTTCAGTGTTATTGCCCCGATGCTCTCGTTCAGTGCAACAAAAGACAGTATGTCGGTCATGTCCTTACCGGGATATTTGTCCGTATAGATGGACAGAAGGCTGTTGACTGAAGAAGCCGCAAGCCTGTAAGCTTCCTCCTGCTCGGGGGAACTGGCTGTCAGCGCATATTTTTTCCCGCCGATGGAAATGGTAATCTTCTGGTCCATATCTATTTCTCTAATAAGGAGATGCATCTGTCAATACTGGTGATCATCCTGTCAATCTTCTCACGTGCCGAGGAGTCGCTTCCGGCCGGTGCCAGAAATGCTTCCGTAAGCTTGAGATTGTCCACTTGTCTTTCCAGATCCGCAATCTGCTTCCTGCAATCCTCAATTTCAGCCTCTCTCCTCTCCAGTTCGAGCACCAGCTTCTCCCGCTGCCGCTTCTCATTTTCGTAAAGAGCTATCAGCCTTTCGATATTCTTTTTTATATCTTCAAGCATCTTCCGACAAAAATTGATTCTTAACAATTATGCAAAAATATATAAAAAAACTTTAAATGTCAATTTTTATCAGTCAAAAGTCATGCGGAAAGTCGTGAGCTTCCTGTCCTTGTCGCACCTCAATGTGAGCGAGCCTCCGCTCAGGCGCATTATCTGTCTCGACAGCGCCAGGCCTATTCCGCTTCCGGATTTCTTGGTGGTGAAGAACGGAACGAAGATATGGGAAGCTATCTCCTCCGGTATTTCAGGACCATCGTTGGTGATGTCCACCGTGACCTTGTCGTCCCCGCTGTTCCTTGCAGTTACGGTGACATTGTGCCCCTGGCCGGATTCCGAAATGGCCTGGACCGCGTTCTTCAGCAGATTGGTCATTACATGTGAAATGAGTTTCTCGTCGGCATATACCATCAGGTCCCCGGGCTGGATGTCGATATGGAAGGCGATTCCGGAAGCCTCGTCCTGTTCGCGGGCAAGGGCAATGGTCCTCGACGCCACGTCCTTGACATAGAAGATGACGGGTTCCGGAGTCGGAATGTGAGTGAATTTCCTGTAATTCTCCACGAAACTGATCAGGTCGCTTGCCGTCCTGTGTATGACCTCTATGCCGTCGCTGACGGGCGTGCCTTTCTCCACCTTGCCGAGAAGTGTCGCGCTAAGTGAAGTGACAGGGGTGATGCTGTTCATGATTTCATGGGTGAGGACACGGATGAGTTTCATCCAGGAGTCCAGCTCGTTCTCGCTCAGTTCGCTGTCTATGTCGTTGAGTGCCAATATCCTCACGGGCTCCTGCCGGATAGTTGCGGTGGTAGCGGCCACGGACAGGCTTCTCGGGCCGGTTTCCGTATAGAACGTGAGACGTTTCCTCTCGCCGGGAGCAATTTCCTCCAGAAGTTCGGCCAGGGCCCCGTCCACCCTCCTCAGCTGCCGGATATGTGTCATGATTCCCAATCCGGTGAGTTCCAATGCCTTGCTGTTTTTCTGAAGCACTGCTCCGCGGGAGTTGACCACGATGATGCCGGTGTCCACGGAATTCAGGGTAATTTCGTAGAATTTCTCGCGTTCCTTGGCTTCAGACGCATATCTGTGCAGGATGTTCTTGATCCGGTTCAGGGACTGGTTTACGAGCAGGTCCGGACCGGTCACATTGCGGGTGTCGAAATTGAAAGAAAAATCGTCATTGTCCATTGCGTCGAATGTGTAAGCGACTTTCTCTCCGTGCTTGCCGTAGAAACGGTAGAGCATGATTCCGCATGCAATCCACATGGCGGCCGATACTCCGGCCGCTACCCATTCTTTCATGTAGACGGCGATTCCCGCTGCCGCTGCGAAAAGGGAAGTGGACAGGCCGAGCAGAATCAATTTGAACCGCAATATGCCTCCTGCGAATCTCATAGGCCGTATTTCTTTATCTTGTTGTAGAGGGTCTGCCTAGTTATTCCCAGTTTCGATGCGACGTGTGACAGGTTGCCGGCGCATTCATCCATGGCTTTCCTGATCATCCTGCATTCCATCTCCTCGAGTGTCCCGCTTGCGGATTCCGCAGCAGTGGCCTGCCTTCTCCCGGTGCTCTCGATTTCTTCAGGGGTGATGGTGTCCCCGTCGCTCAGGATGACAGCCTTTTCCACTGCATGTTCCAGTTCCCTGACATTGCCCTGCCAGGCTCTGGATTCCAGTTTGCCGGCAGCTTCTTCCGAGAACCTGAGTTGTTTCTTGCCGTAGAGGTCTCCATATTTCTTGAGGAAGAGACCGGCGAGAGGTACGATGTCTTCTTTCCTGTCCCTAAGGGCGGGCATTTCAAGCCTTATGGTATTGATTCTGTACAGCAGGTCTTCCCTGAACAGCCCCTGTTCCACCATCTCGTCCAGATTCTTGTTCGTAGCGCATATCAGCCTGACATCCACTGGGATAGGGGTATTGTCCCCGACTCTCACGATGCTTTTCCCCTGGATTGCCGTGAGCAGCTTCGCCTGGAGGGAATAGGACAGGTTACCTATCTCGTCGAGGAACAATGTGCCTCCTTCCGCAGCCTGGAATTTGCCCTCCCTGTCGCTTTTGGCATCCGTGAACGCCCCTTTGACATGTCCGAAAAGTTCACTCTCGAACAATGTCTCCGTGATGGCACCCATGTCCACGGTGACCATCGGCCCCCGGCTTCGCATTGACATTGAATGTATTGCGTGGGCGAGCATTTCCTTTCCCGTTCCGTTTTCCCCCGTAATGAGAATGTTCGCGTCGGTGGATGCAACTTTTTCCGCGATTCCCCTAAGCGTCTTCATCCGGCTGCTCTCGCCCCAGTACATCGACTTGCCGTCCTGTATTCCTTTCTGGGGCTTTCCGATGCTTTTCCTGTATGCGGACAGGAGCTTTTCCTTCATCACATCGTTGTCGAAAGGTTTCACGATGAAGTCTGCTGCTCCGTCCTGTATTCCTTTGACTGCCAGCTCGATATCTGCGTATGCCGTGAACAGGACCACCTCTGTACCCGGCTTGAGCCTGCGTATTTCGGAGAGCCAGAACAGGCCTTCGTTGCCGTTGTTGATTCCGCTCCTGTAGTTCATGTCCAGAAGCACGACATCAGGTTTCCATTCCCTGAGAACTTCGGGGATGGATGCGGGGTTGGATATGGTGATGATTTTATCGAAGTCGCTTTCCATCAATAGCTTGACTGACGTCAATATGCTTTTGTTGTCGTCCGCTACGAGCAATGTGCCTTTTCTTTCCATAAGATAAACTGTGCAGGTCGTCACAAAGATATAAAAAATATATCATCCCTGCGAATTACATCAACTGGCGGACGAGGACATTAACCTGAGCCTTCTCCTGAATCTGAGGAAGAAGAATATTCCGGCCGTGGTGAGCCCGACAGGGAAGCCGATCCAGATGCCCACGACTCCGAGGGATGTCTTGAATCCCAGGGCCCAGGAAACGGGAATAGCTATGAGAAAATAACTTACGAATGCTGCTGACATGATGGGCTTGACGTCCTGGATGCCCCTGAGGGCATTGGCGTAGCATAGCTGGAGCCCGTCCCCGAACTGGTATGAGAACAGAACGAATATCAGGGAGAGGGCTATGGCTGACACTTCTGCCGAGTCGGTGAACATCCCGACAGCCTGATGGCGGAATACATAGACAATCAGGGCGAAAATGGCGGACACGCTGAGTATCAGGACGTAACCTTTGCGGGCATATTCCCTGACCCCTCGTAGGTCTTTCTTTCCGTAGGCCGTGCTGACTAGTATGGAGACCGCGAATGCGAGTCCCTGCATCATCATGAAGAAGAGTTGGGAAATGGTCAGGGCGACCTGGTGCGCTGCCAATGCAGTGGCTCCAATCCATCCGACCATGACTGCACTGAACGTGAATGTGGATGTTTCCATCCCGAGTTGGAGAGCCAGCGGGTATCCGAGATTGAAAAGATGACGGACTTCACGTGGTGTGGACTTTGACGCCCGGTATGCCGCGGAGTAAGCTTTCAGCTTGCGGCCCCTGAAAATGTACAAAGCGAATCCGGCCAGCATTATTATTCTCGCGGCGAGGGTGCTGATTCCGGCTCCGGTAAGTCCCATTTCCGGGCAACCGAGTTTGCCGTATATCAGGACCCAGTTCCCGAAGATGTTCAGCAGGTTGCCGCCCATCAGGAAGAGCATGGACACGACAGGGGCGCAAATACCGTCAGTGAATTGCTTGAGGGTGTTGAATCCGAGCACGAACAATGTGGATATGCCTACTATGAGATAGTAAGGTCTTATCAGCGGCAGCAGTTCCGGTTCCTGCCCGAAATGTCCGAGGAACGGGTATATGCCGAGTATTATGGCAGTGCCGATTATTCCGAGCAACGTATTGAGTGTCACGCCGTTGCGAAGGGTGCGCCCGATACCTGCCACATCTCCCGTGCCGAAATGGGAACCGATGACAGGAGTCATTCCCGTGGCGAATCCGAGTTCGATGAGGATGAACAGGTTCATCATGTTGTTCACGAACGAGGATGCTGCGAGTTCGTTTACGCTGTGCCATCCGATCATGATATTGTCGGCGAATGCGAGTATTATCACACACGCCTGGCCGAGCATGATAGGGATGCCGATGCTGAGTATTTCCTTGAATTTGTTCATATAATCCGGCCGGGCCGAGAAACCGCGCAAAGGTACTCAATCCGGCCGGAATATGCAACTTGTCCTACTTGAGGAGAGGAGTAGCGATGTTCAGCCTGTAGGAGAACCATTCGCTGCACTGTTCGTAGTTGTAAGGGATGTATTCGAGAAGGCGTGCAAATACGGTCTTCTCACTCTTGCAGACATAGATTTCCAGCATCAGGCCGTTCCCGGTACGCGGCTCTTTCCATACGAATTTGGACGGGTCGCCTTTCAGTGCGCTGAGAATGTCGGCTTTCTTGCTGGCAGGGAAATATTTTATCAGTTTCCTGTATCTGAGTCCTGAGATGCATTCCTTGTATTCGGATTTCATGGTCATCATGAGGATGATGCCGATGACTGCGACCATGGTTCCGAGAATATTCACGGATATGGACGAAGGCAGGAACACGAGGGCTATTCCGCCGAAAGTGAGAAGTGATGATATGATGATGTCGCCCGTCGAACGGACGCGTATAAATTCCATTGTCATGATAATATTGATTTTGATTTGAATGTTTGTGGATAGGTGTGCGGCAAGCGCATCCGGTCCGGATTGGCAGGTATGCAGATGATGCCTGCTCGTGTCAGTCAGATTCTAACAGCGTAGTTTCCTGAGACTTATGATGTGGTGAGAGAATGAGGTGTGCCCTGAAGGCATGAGTCCTGCGCGGGAGAAAAAATGCAGTGCTTCATGCTGGTCCACGATGTGGCCGGACTTGTGCATTGATATGGTCCTGGCCTCTGCCCTGGCCCGGGTGGACTGGGATTTAGTGAACTGTACGGAAGGTGCTCCCGGTACGGAGATGTTCTGGGGTGCAATGAACCCGATATCTGCCAGGGAAATCTGCCTGAAAGAGCCGTTGTGCTCCATGGAATGGGATGCTGCATCCCGGCATGAGGAGGTTGCGGGCAATTCAATGCAGTTGCTGCATGACAGGTTGATACCTTCGGACAAGTTGGTGTCCTGCGCCAGGTCGGTGATGACAGACGCAGCAACGATTGTCAGCAGTATGAGCAGAAATTTCCTCATATATGCAAATCTAACAAAATTTTGCTGAAAAATCTGCTTTTTGCAGTAAATTTGCACGGCTTTTTAAATTTGAATACGATATGAATTTCAATGATATGCCGGTCCTGCTTCTGACGGGATATCTCGGAAGCGGGAAAACTACATTGCTCAACCGTATCCTGACTAATCGGAAAGGGATACGCTTTGCTGTGATAGTCAATGATATAGGAGAGGTGAACATAGACGCTTCCCTGATTCAGAAAGGGGGAGTGGTAGGCCAGGGCGACGACAGTCTTGTTGCGCTTCAGAACGGTTGCATCTGCTGTACGTTGAGGACTGATCTGATCAAGCAGTTGGATGACCTGATGAGGGCCGGAAAGTTCGATTATATTGTCATAGAGGCCAGCGGAATATGCGAGCCTGAGCCTATCGCCCAGACCATCTGCAGCATTCCTTCGCTCGGTCCGGAATTCACCGAGAACGGGACTCCGAGACTGGACTGCATAGTCACAGTAGTGGATGCGGCCAGGATGGAGGACGAGTTCGGTTGCGGTGACTCCCTGAAGTCGGAAAGTATTGATGATGAGGATATTGAAAATCTTGTAATCCAGCAGATTGAGTTCTGCAACATCGTTCTCCTCAACAAGGTTTCCGATGTGGCTCCCGGGAGCCTCGAGAAGATCCGCAGGATAGTCCGGGAACTTAATCCGGGTGCACAGATCATGGAGGCCGACTATGCCGACGTGGATCTCGAAAGTCTCCTGAATACGTGGAAGTTCAGCTATCGTTCCACGGAAGGCTCAGCCGGCTGGATACGCGGCCTGGAGAGCGACGTCGAGGAGGAGCATCATGAGCACGAGCATGATGAACACGATCATGAGGAGCATGAGGGCCATGACCACGATGACGAGCATGACCACGAGCATGAACATGAGCATGGCGGACATCACGAGCATCACGACGGGCATCACCACCATCATCACCATCACGACGAGGGAGAGGCGGAGGAATATGGCATCGGTACATTCGTATATTACAGGAGGCCGGCCTTCGACATCAACAAATTTGACTGGTTCGTTGCCAAACGCCTGCCCAAGAACGTGATACGTGTCAAGGGCCTGTGTTATTTTTCGGAAGACAGGGACATGTCCTGCCTCTTCGAACAGGCCGGAAGGCAGATCCAGCTCCGCCAGGCCGGGCAATGGTATGCCACAGCACCTCAGGAAGAACTGATCAGGGCAATGCAGCAAGACCCGTCAATCATGAAGGACTGGGATCCTTATTACGGGGACAGGATGCAGAAACTGGTCTTCATCGGCCAGAATATGGACCGCGAACAGATAACCCGCGACCTGGATTCATGCCTCGTGGAGGACTGATTGCCTGAATTAAGACTTGTCACCAGAATTTCTTCTGTGCGGCATTGTATTCGAATCCTGCCTGCGAAAGTGCTTTCTCGAGTTCTTCGCGGGCAATTCCTTTGTCTTCACACAACTCCTCAAGAGAGTCGTAATTGTCTCTGAGCAATGTGTTTATGTAGCTCAGCAAGATCATCGGGTCCTTGGGTAGATTTTCCATTTTCAGATTTCTAAATATCTTGGGGACGTTATTTCTTATTCCTCGCGGAAGGTCTCTGGAATGCTATTCTCGGGGCTCCGTCAGCCAGATGGATGATTCCGCATCTTATGAAACCTTCTTTCTCCAATAATGAGAGCATAGGGGCATTGTCCTGGTGCGTATCTGCCCTCAGCGTCCCGATCAGACTGGAACAGAAACTGATGCAGAGATGTCCTATGCCATGTTCAGTACGGTCCGATGCGATTCTGTGAATCGTGCCGTATGGTTCATCGTCGAGCCATTCCCCATCCTCTATCACCCTGTAAGTCGGGTCCTCTCCGATGATGAAGCAGAATGTCCCCACGATTCTGCCTTC
>SFNZ01000055.1 GCA_004552615.1 Bacteroidales bacterium
GAAAATCATAACGGCAGCAGTGTTAGGCATAGCTGTCGTGTGCAGCGCAGAAGCTGCCGAAAAGATAAACAGATTCAAGGTAGTGACACGTCACAACCCCCACGTCACAAATTTTGACTCACTGTCATCCCTGACGGTGGGAAACGGACAGTTTGCCTTTACCGTCGACGCCACGGGCCTGCAGACCTTCCCTCACATTTATGCCCGCGGCGTGCCGCTTGGCACCATGAGCGAATGGGGGTGGCACTCTTTTCCCAATGTCGAAGGTTTCCAGGCGAAGGACGCGTTGGCCAACCACGACTTCCGCCGAGGACATCCCGAATATTATTCGCTACAGATAAAGCAGCCCGAAAGGACGCGCAAGGCAGTGGATTATCTTAGAGCCAATCCCCACAGGCTTCATCTCGGGACGATTGGACTGGACATCTCCGACACGTCGAAGATAAGAGGTGTCAATCAGACTCTTGACCTTTGGACGGGGAAGATAGACAGCAAGTTCGAGCACGAGGGAGTGAAGTATAAAGTAGAGACCGTGTGCGCGCCAGATGCTGATTGCGTGGCGTCAAGTATATCCTTGGAAGGAGGGGCTAAGGACAATAAGCCTGCCGGCAATATCGCCGTGGCCTTTAGTTTTGCCTACCCTTCAGGCGGACATTGCGACGACGCCTGCCAGTGGGAGGCAGACGACACTCTGCACAAGACAACCCTGGAAGCAGGGAAGAACTCTGCCGTTATCACCCGAGAGCTCGACAATGCCGTCTATTATATATATGTGTCATGGCAAGGCCTGGCAGACATAAGGCAGACGGGACAACACAAGATTGTTCTCAAGGCAAAAGGCGGGAATCTATCATTCTCGGCCACTTTCCGGGAGAACCCATGTGCTTCGGGAAAAACAGGCTGTATGGCCAAATCATCTGGGAATAACGACTTTACCTCCTATGCCAAGGCATCTGCCAATCACTGGAGTGCATATTGGAACGAGGGCGGATTCATCGACCTCGGCAATGTGAAGGACAAGAGGGCATATACGAGCATCTGCAGGGAGACTGACCAGGACAGGCGGGAAGAGCTCCTGAGAGCCACTACATTCTACCGGTACATCAGGGAGAACTTATATCCGCGGCTGCGCACGGTCAGGTTCGACTTCCATCTTCACCGTAAAGGAATGGCGATGGACACTGTCCGCACCACAGTGCTTGACACCGCCTACATGTCCGGAGTCCGGGCCATTGTGGACAGGGATTACAAGAAAGCGATTTCCATCCTGAGGCCTTACGGGGACTACAATCTTGCTGTGGCTTATTGCGCGATGGACTACAATGCCAGCGCATTGGAGATTCTCGAGAAGCTTCCGGAAGATGACCGGACACTGTACATGCTGGCCATCATACACAGCAGGATGGGACGGGACGACCTGGCAGTGGAAGATTACCTCAAGTCGTGCAGCATGAACCCGTCATTCATTCACAGGGGCAATCTCGATCCTGAAATATCCTCCTTGATAAAGAAATACGGACTGAACCGTGAAACGGATCAGTATTAATAATTTCTGAAACAACCATTAAAATTCATCAACATGAAAAAAACAATCATCTTATCATCTGCCGCATGCCTGGTTCTTGCTGCGGCGTCTTGTGACAGGGAGGCAAACCCTTCCGAAAGAATTGAGAATGCCGAAAAGGCTGAAATCACAGTGAACCTGAGCGGTGAGGGCTATACGCTCGACCTTCCGTCCGGCACCAAAGCCAGTCTCGACGAAAACGGGGAGAAGGCCGTGAACACGGTCCAGATTTTCATCTTCAGGGAAGACGGGACGCTGGACGCATATACGAGCGAATCAGCATCGAGCGGCATAAAACTCTCCTGCACGACTGGCAAGCGTACAATACACGCATTGGTGAACGCTCCCGCACTCGGAGGAGTGAACAACGAGGACGATCTCAAGGCTGCAGTGACCTCTTTGGCGGACAATGCGCTCGGCAGTTTCGTGATGACGGGATCCATCATCGAGACGATTTCCGCGGAGGCTTCATACGATATTGAAGTGAAGAGAATCGTGTCGAGAATATCAGTGGGAACCATCACCGCTGCTTTCACATCAGAGGCGTACCGCAATATGACATTCACCCTGAAGAGGATATTCATGCTCAATGTCGCCGGCAACACCACTTACGGCACGGAAAAGGAGCCTGACGCCTGGTTCAACAAAATGGCATGGGAGAGCAGCGCTTGCGATGCCCTGCTTGGATCAGCAAATATCAACCGGACTCTCGCAGACAAGACTCCTTATCAGCCGGATGAAGTGTTCTACGTCTATCCGAACCCGGCAATGTCGGATCCTGACGCCAGTTCATTCCCGAGATGCACCAGATTGGTGCTCGAGACCCAGCTCGGAGACAAGACTTATTATTACTCGATCAAGATTCCGGGAATCGGAAGGAACAAGAAATACTCCGTGAACAGCGTCACCATCACGAGGCCGGGATCATTGAACCCGGGTGAAGACATCAACAGTTCGGAGCTCACGTTCTCGGTTGTCGTGGAGCCTTGGGAGGAGGGCAGTTCCCAGGAGATAACCATTTAGTCTCAGAAGATAACTATTTTAAATATAACTGATTATGACATTGCGACCGATCACGTTTCTGACAGCTGTCGCCATAGCGGCATCCTGCAGCATGAAGGAAGACAGGGCACTGTGTCCATGCCACCTGGCAGTGGACCTCGAGGAGGCATCGGACGATGCCGGAGTGAAACTATTCCTCTTCGCCGGGACGGAACTGATTTCCAGTGCGGAAGTCGGTCCGGAAGATATACGGAAGCCTTACGAAGAGGACGTTCCGAGGCAGGAGATATGCATTGCAGGACTCCAGGGGCTTGCATCCAATGTGATTGAGGGTCGCAATGTCATCATTCGTACCGGGTCGCAGGCGGACAGGATACACCTGCATTCCGACAATGCCGACTGCACCGGTGAAAGGGCTTTTGTCCGCGCCGGATTCCACAAGAACTGGGCTTCACTGGAGATATGCGCAGTGAATTACGGAAGTGATGCAGGAAGGATGGAGTTCATAGTGACCGGGGATGTGTGCGGATACTCCCTGACAGACAGGATGCCGGTTCACGGGGATTTCAGATGTGCCGCAGAACTGACAGACCCGGAATTCCGGAAATATTCCGTGGACCTGCCGCGGCAGGAGAGCTACGGCGGGGAATTGCATCTTGTCATCCGGAACGTGGAGGAAGGCAGGACAGTGCTGACGTGCGGGCTTTCGGGCCTGTTGAATGACAGCGGCTATGATTGGGAGAAACCCGACCTTGACGACATCCTTCTGACGTTCGACAAAGCCGGGCTTGATATTTCAGTGACAGTCAAGGACTGGAAAGAAGGAGAGGACATTTCCGTCTCCATCTGAGATGCCGGGAAAATGCCTTGTCAAGAGAAGCATTCAATGCCTTGACGCAGGGCGGATATCAGTGGCGTACGTGGAGGCCGCACTCGCGATGGTCAGGGTCTTCCCACCACCAGCGTCCTGAACGGATGTCATCGCCGGGAGCCACAGCCCTTGTGCAAGGCTGGCAGCCGATACTCGGGAAACCCTTTTCGTGAAGGCGGTTATAAGGTACTCCGTTCTCCTTCACATACTGCTTCACCTGCTCCTCGGACCAGAGAATAAGAGGGTTCAGCTTGAGGACGTCATCGGCGGTATCGTACTCGACCATCTGCATTCCGGCCCTTGTGACGGACTGGGAACGCCTGAGACCGCTGATCCATACATCGACTCCCTGCAGGGCTCTTTTCAGAGGCTCGATCTTGCGGATCTCACAGCATTTGTGCCTCAGTTCCACGCTGTCGTAGAAAAGATTGATGCCGTGCTCGCGGACCATCTCCTGGACCTTCCGGAAATCCGGAAAGAAAACCTCGATGCTGATTCCGTACTGCATATTGGTACGGTCTATCAGTTCGTAGGTCTCCGGGAACTGGCGGCCGGTATCGAGAGTGAAGATACGTGCATCCTTGCGTATCCCGACCATCATGTCGGTCAGGACCTGGTCCTCATAGCTGAGACTTGATGACAGGGCCGCTTTGCCGGGAAATTCCTTCAGGAAATATTCCAGGACCTCCCCGGGATTCCTCTCGAGGAACTCCGTATTCTTGGAAGCAGCGAAGGCCGTTTTCTCCTCCGCCGTCCAGTTCTTGAATGAGGTATTCATTCCGGAAAATCTAAATCTCGTCAGGGACTATCATTCCGGCTCCTACGGTGTCATTGGTACCCTCCTCTACGAAGATGAGGCTGCCCATTGTCCTGTTGTCCTTGTAATAGTCGAATACGAGAGGGTCGGCTGTCTTGATGCGGACTCTTGCGATGTCATTCATCACGAGTTTGTCCACGCCGTAGAGCTTCTCCCGGGTATTGATATCGATCTTGTACTCGATTTCACGGACAAGGCCGACAGTCTGCTGGGTCGCATGACGGATGACATAACGCTTGCCCTGCTGGAGAGGCGAATTCCTGAACCAGCAAACGTTCAGGAGCACTTCCTGCTCCATCATCGGCTGCACTCCGGACTCGGAAACTATCACGTCCCCGCGGCTTATGTCGATGTCATCGGAAAGGGTAATGTCCACGGACTCAGGAGATACGGCGGACTCCAGGCTCTTCTCCCCGAGATAAATGCCGGTGATGGTAGATGTCATCTCTGAAGGATAGGCCTTGATCCTGTCCCCTATCTTCACGGAGCCTTCTGCGAGCCTTCCGGCATAGCCCCGGAAATCCGGGAACTTGGAAGAAATCGGGCGTACCACGTACTGTACCGGGAGCCTCATCCTGTCGTCGGCCTCGGCTGGAAGCTGCACGGTCTCGAGGAAATCGAGAAGGGCCTTGCCTTCGTACCAGCCCATGTTCCCGGACTTGTTCACGACATTGTCACCGAGCTTGGCGGAAATCGGGATGAATGTCACATTGCCGAGCTCGATGGATGATGCCATGGCCTTGTAGTCGGACACAATCTTGTCGAAGACTTCCTGTGAGAAGTCCACGAGGTCCATCTTGTTCACGCATACCACCACTTCCTTGATGGCAAGCAGGGATGCGATATAGGAGTGGCGTACAGTCTGCTCCATGATTCCGTGACGGGCGTCCACGAGGATGACCGCGAGGTCTGCAGTGGATGCTCCGGTCACCATGTTCCTCGTATACTGGATATGGCCCGGAGTATCGGCGATGATGAATTTCCTCTTAGGGGTGGCAAAATACCTGTAAGCCACGTCGATGGTAATACCCTGCTCCCTCTCGGCTCGGAGGCCGTCAGTGAGAAGCGCGAGGTTCACCTCTTCGTTACCACGGCTCCTGGAAGCCTCTTCAACAGCCTCCAGCTGGTCCTCGAAAATGGATTTCGAGTCATAGAGAAGCCTGCCGATGAGGGTGCTCTTGCCGTCGTCCACGCTGCCGGCCGTCGTGAAACGGAGCAGCTGCATATTCAGATATCCTTTCTGTGTTTCCATACTATTCTCCCTTTAATGTAAGCTTAGCTACTCGCTAATTCCTGCCTTTCAGAGGGATTGCCGCTCAATGCTAGCAATGGCCCACGCGCATTTGTTTTGTCTACGCTACCCTTTTCCTAAATCCCTTTCCTGTGGAAAGGGACTTACCCTCGGCCTTTCGGCCTCAAAAGCAGTTGTTTCGCTCTGCGAAACTTATCTTTGATTCCTTTCCATTAAAAATAACCTGCTTTTTTACGGTCTTCCATGGCCGTCTCGGAGCGCTTGTCGTCTGCACGGCCTCCCCTCTCGGTCACCCTCGAAGAGGCAATCTCGTCGATGATGTCTTCGAGACTGTGGGCGTGGGACAATGTCAGGCCCGTACAAGTGACGTCACCGATGGTCCTGCAACGGACCTCCTTCTCCTCAACGGTCTCCTCAGGACGGCGCGGAATCACGTCAGGATCGGCCGCAAGCCACTGGCCGTCACGGAAGAACACCTTCCTAGTATGCGTATAGTACAGGCTCGGAAGCTCGATCCCCTCCTGATAGATATACTGCCATACATCCATCTCGGTCCAGTTGCTTATAGGGAAAACCCTGAAATGCTCGCCAGGGTTCTTCATGCCATTGTAGATGTTCCACAACTCAGGCCTCTGGTTCTTCGGATTCCACTGTCCGAATTCATCACGATGGGAGAAAATCCTCTCCTTGGCCCTCGCCTTCTCCTCGTCACGTCTCGCCCCGCCGCATGCCGCGTCGAACTTGTATTTGGCCAGGGTGTCGAGCAAAGTGACAGTCTGCAGCTTGTTGCGGCTCGCATTGTACCCGGTCTCCTCCTTCACACGGCCCTGGTCGATGGACTCCTGCACCGAACCCACGATAAGGTCAGCACCGAGCTTCTTCACCAGGTCATCCCTGTAGGTGATGGTTTCCGGAAAATTGTGACCGGTGTCGATATGTACCAGAGGGAACGGAATCTTGGCAGGATAAAAGGCCTTGTATGCCAGATAAGTCAGCACAATGGAATCCTTTCCGCCCGAGAACAGGATGCACGGCCTCTCGAACTGTGCAGCAACCTCCCTCAGGATATAGATGGACTCCGCTTCAAGCTCCTTCAGATGAGTTAAATGTTCGCTCATTTCTTCGATTATCTTATATTACACTTATTAATTTCAAGGTTCGCAATCCGCAAATCATTCTGCAAATATACGCATTATGCCGCTCGGAAAAAAATCCCTAACTGAAAACTCCCGAAAGATACTTCTTCGTCAGTTCCTCCTTCGGGTCCCCGAACACCTGCTTCGCATCCCCGGTCTCGATGACCTCGCCGAGATACAGGAACACCGCATAATCAGCTATCCTCAAAGCCTGTCGCAAAGTATGCGTCACCATGATGATGGAATAATTCTCCTTCAACTTCACGAACAAATCCTCCACAGTCTTGCTCGAAACCGGGTCCAGGGCACTCGTAGCCTCGTCCGCGAGAATGAAATCAGGCTCAACGGCCAGGCTGCGTGCCAGACAAAGCCTCTGCTGCTGGCCGATGGAAAGCCTCATGGCCGAACTCTGCAGCCTGTCCTTCACCTCGTCCCAGAGACCCACCTCGGTCAAATACCTCTCGACCACCTCGGCCAGTTCCTTCTTCTTCGTATGCATGCCGTGAATCCTGCAGCCGTAAGCCACATTGTCGAAAATCGACATCGGAAGCGGACAAGGCCGCTGCGGAACCAGCCCGATACGCCTGCGCAACTCGATCAGCTCCCTGTAAGGCGCACCGATGATGTTCTGGTCCCCGATCAGGACCTGACCGCTCATCTTCACGTCATCCACATTGTCAATCAGCCTGTTGAGACTCTTGAGCAACGTACTCTTGCCACAGCCCGAAGGCCCCACGATACAAGTGATCTTGTTCTGCGGGAAAGTGAGATTGATATTCTTCAGGATAGGTCTTCCCTCGATGGAAAGATTCAGATCCTTGACCGTCATCGGGTCTTTTCCTTCATTATGCTCCATAACCAATATTGAAGATAACTATAGATTATTCTTGGTGAAATGCCCTGTGATCCAACGCCCTCCGAGACTCAGGATCAGCACCAGCACAGTCAGCACGAGCGCCGCCGCATAAGCCCTGCCCGGGAACGGTTCAGGCATCGTTATCCAGTTGAAAATCGCAAGCGGCAGAGTGGCAGTCGGCGAAGACAGCGAAGTGGCAGTCGAATCCGAGAAACCGGCCGTGAACATCACCGCCGCAGCATCTCCGATGGCCTTGCCCACTGCGAGCAGGGAAGCCGTAGCCATACCAGGAAGCACCTGTCTCACAACCACTTTCAGAGTCTCCCACTTAGTTGCTCCGAGAGAATATGCCGCATCAATCATGTCATCCGGAACCGAACGCGAAATCTCGTCACCGCTACGGATGAACATCGGGATAATCAGCAAAGTCGACACTATGATACCGCCCAGCACCGACGCCCTCATCCCGACCATCACCATTATCATGAACGCGAATGCGCCATACACGATGGACGGAATGCCGTAAAGCACGTCATAAACCAGCCTTGCAAGATAAGAGAGCCAGTTCGAACGCCTGCGGTAAAGATTCATGTAAAATACCACCGGAATGCTCACGCACATCGCAATGAGAGTAGCCGGAATCACGACGAATAGCGAACCGAGAATAGCATTGAGGAATCCCCCGTCGTCCGCCGTATTCCAGTTCTTGCCCGGAACCTTCGTCACCATGTCCCAGGAAATCGACCCGATTCCCTTCACGAGAATAGTCCAGATGATGGACACCACGAACGCGAGCACCGTGATCACGGCAATCCACATCAGGACCTGGAACACTTTCTCTTCTATATATTTGCTCTGCAACTTCTTCATAATCAGTCTTTTTTCTGAATCCTATAAAGAATGATCCTCGAAAGGACATTGAAAATGACCACAATCACCAGCAGGATGAGAGCAGCGAACATTATGGCCGACTCATACAGAGGCACCGACGCCATCTCCCCATAATTGTTGCCGATCAGCGCAGGCAATGTATAGAACCCACCGAAAAGCGATTTAGGAATGGCCGGAATACTGCCGCAGACCATCATCACCGCAATCGTCTCGCCCATTGCCTTCGACAAAGCGAGCACCACGGCTGCGAAAATTCCGGACAACGACTTCTTCAGCACCACCTTCTTCGTAGTCTGCCACCTCGTCGCACCGAGTGACATCGAAGCATCACGCAAGTCCTGGGGAACCGTCGCGAAAATCTCCACGAATAGGCTCACCATGATAGGCAACACCATGACACACAGCACTATAGATGCAGTAAAGAGTGTATAGCCGGTGATAGGTATCAATATCAGGATTCCCCATACACCGTAGATGACCGACGGAAGCGCAGCAAGAATGTCCAATGCCGGATAGATGAACTTCCGCACGAACTTGCGCGAATACTCCGTGAGCGTAATCGCCGTCAGCAGGGACAGAGGCAGGGCAATGCAGATAGAAATGAACGTCACCGCCAGAGTACCCGATATGAACGGCAGGAACCCGAACTTCTTCTGCGAAGGCTTCCAGTCCGATGACGTTATGAGGTCCCAGAACGAATTCTCCTGCAGAATCGGAAGCGACTTGACGAAAAGCCCGGCAATCATCGCAATCAGCAGAAGCATCGACGACAATGTCAATATCAGCATGAACGCCGATGACAGATTCTGCTTGTAGATACGCCTCGCATTGAGAGTGCGATGGAAAATCGAACCGCTGAAAATGGCGACGAGAAGCAGGATGGTTCCAATGAAAATGATGACAATGTCATCCGTGGTATTCACCTTCTTGTCCGATGCCCTGAGAGCCGTGCGGTAGGCTTTCATATTGTCATTCAATGCCTTGTTGGAAACCCGGACATAGCCGGCAGGTTCGTTGAACTTCTGTCCGTCACGCAGGACGAACTTCAGGAACGCCACCGTGGCCGAGTCCTGGGGAGCCCCCTTCGTCACGAAATACAGATTCCTCGCAGGAGGAGAAGGGAAAATATCGTCCTCTATGGCATGGACCAGACTCTCCTTGGTGGCATAGAAATCCTCTGTATCGCTAATCTGTCCGTCCCCGTCAGAGTCGATAGGGAACACGTCCAGCCCCTCGAGAGGCCTGTGGGTCTGGGGGTCGAATGCGTATGCGAGATTGTTGAACCCGATGGACCATTTGTCCTTCTGGACAGCCTGTGCGATACCCGGGTCACCGAAAACGGCTGTACCTATCAGGTCTTCCTGCTTGGCATCGAACCAGGACGCGAAAGTCTGGGCCGCTCCGCAGGCATCAGAACGGGTATAGACATTAATCTTGTGACTCTCATTGTTCCCGAGAAGCTGGCCCCAAGTCTTTATCTCACCTGTCACCCATATCTTCCGGGCATCATCCGCTGTGATTCCGCGCCTCCTGATGAGCGAGGCATAAGGATTCGAACTGTTGAAATCCGGCACCACAGCATCCCTGCCGACCACGAAAGCCAATGCACCCGCCTCCACTTCCTCGTCGTGTAAATCACGAGAAAGCATCGCGAAATCCACCATTCCGTTCAGGACGTCGGTCATGCCCTTGCCGGCGCCTCCCGCGGAGACGTCTATCTTCACATCCGGATATCTGACCTGGAATTCATTGGACCACTGTACCGCCAAAGGATACAAGGCGAAAGCCCCCGAGATGGAGACCTGTCCTTCAATATCTTTCTCCTTGCCTTTCACACCGCCGGAGCCGCATGACGACACGGCAGCCAGGGTGGAGCACAAGAGTAACGTCGACAGTAATATTTTACCTATCTGTCTGAGCATCTTCAAATTATTTGTACACGTCACGGCTACTGCCCGATGAAAAAACGAGCAATAGCCGTGTAAATATAGACATAAAAATCCGAAGATTCAAATTTTACCTCAATTCGAACTCCGCCTCCGCACGGATATCCGCTGAAGAAGCCCCGACAAGAACCCTGTAAACGCCTGGCTCTGCCACCCACTCATGTTTTCCTGGATCGAAGAACGCCAGGTCATCAGTACCGAGGGTGAATTTGAGCACACCGGTCTCGCCCGGCTCGAGATACAGTTTTCCGAATCCTTTCAGCTCCTTCACAGGCCTGTCCACAGAACATTCAGGGTCAGACACATAGAGCTGTACAACCTCGGCACCTGCCATCTTCCCGACATTCTTCACAGGCACGGAAACCTCGAGAGTCCTGCCTTCGGCCAATGCAGAAGCAGAAAGCTTCGCCTCACCGTACTCGAACTCCGTGTAGCTGAGACCGTGGCCGAACGGGAAAAGCACAGGCACATTGCGGCTCTCATACCACCTGTAACCCACATATATTCCTTCGGTATAATACTCGTCATACACTTTCTCCCCTTCCCTCTTGATGCCAGGATACTGGCGTTCGGAAGAAATCGGACCGTCAGCCAGAGCCACAGGGAACGTGAACGGCAGTTTTCCGGAAGGATTGACACGGCCGGTGAGCACGTCGGCAATCGAGTTGCCGGCCTCGCTGCCGAGGAACCAGCCCTGCAGCACGGCCTTCACCTTCGGGAGCCAAGGCATCGCCACGGCATTGCCGGAAATGTTCACGAAAACCAGGTTTGCATTGACCTCGGCAAGAGCCTCCACGAGAGCATCCTGACCGTAAGGCAATGAATAATCCAGCCTGTCGGCACTCTCCGCATCCTGATGCTTGCTCTTGTTCAAGCCGCCGAAAACAATCACGTAATCAGCGTCAGCAGCCGCTGCAACCGCGTCATTGACAAGCTGTTCCGGAGTACGTGAATCGCTCAGGTCCTGACCCGTGGACACGCCGTTGTAGCTGTTCAGCACCTCGCCGACATAGCCCCTTTCATATTTCACCTCGGCCTTCCCATCGAGAGCAGCCTGAAGTCCTTCGAGCGGCAATATCTCATACTGGGCCTTGAGGGAGGAACTTCCGCCTCCGACTGTAAGTTTCTTGATGGCATTCTCGCCAACCACCAGAATCTTCTTCGAACCGGTCGTGTCGAGAGGCAGGATACCGTCATTTTTCAGCAATACGATTCCGTCATCGCCGATTCTTCGCGCCACCGCAGAATGCTCAGGGCAAACGAAACGGCCCGTGGAATGATTGGCACTCAGGTTAGTACGCATCTGGAGGCGCAGCACCCTGCGGACTTTCTCGTCGAGGGTCTTCACGTCAGCCTCGCCCGAGCGGAGACGCTCGAGATAAGGCAATGCGAGATGATATGTGTCATAGACATTGCTCTTCCCTTCGGTGAGTCCGTCGGTCCAGGTGCCGTATTCGAGGTCAAGCCCGTTGGAAATGGCCTCGGAAGTGACCTCAACGCCGCCCCAGTCGCTGATGACCGCTCCGTCGAATCCCCATTCTCCCTTGAGAATGTCATTGAGCAGATACTGGTTGTGGCAGCAATGCTGGTTCTTGTACAGATTGTACGAACCCATTATGGACCAGGCACCTCCTTCCTGTACGGCAGCCTTGAAGGCCGGCAGGTAAATCTCGTACAGGGCCCTGTCATCCACGTGGACATCCACGGTATGGCGATGCGACTCCTGATTGTTCAGGGCATAATGCTTCACGCAGGCAGCAACGCCGTTGGACTGCACTCCCCTGACATATTGAGCGGACATTTTCCCGGCGAGATACGGGTCCTCTCCCATATATTCGAAATTCCTTCCGTTGAGC
>SFNZ01000133.1 GCA_004552615.1 Bacteroidales bacterium
CCCCAGGCTTCCATGCTGCCGTATTTCTCCATCATTTCCTTGAAATAAGCAGGTTGGGATTCTGCAGGCACATTTTTCCCGAATTCTTTCATTACGGCGATGAAAGATTCCTTGTCAATCGGCAGGAAATAGTCCTTGTAGAAAGATTCAGCTGATGAGGCAATCCTCGCCGTGTCAAATGTGTCATGGTCATATAGTCCGGATATTGACAGTGCGAACCTTGCCAGTTCCACCGTCCTCGCCGTCTCGACATAATAGTCGGCAGCAAAACTGTATGGCTCCATGTCGGCATATATTTTCGCCAATGTGTCTGTAATTCCCTCATACACACTGCCTTCCGCCCATTTTTCGAATCTCTCTTCGTATTCCTGTTTAGACTTCACGGTGCCCATTTTCCTGAGTCCTTTCACTTCTCCCTGCCATTTCTTCCAGGCATTGGCGACAGACGCATTCTTCGATGAATACTGGATCCGGACCTTCTGGCTTTCGGACATGTATTTTTTCTGGATGCCGAGCCTGAGGGTCCTGAGCATTATCTTTTGCGGGTCACCGGTCTCTTCGATATATCTCACGCCTTCGGAATGGATGTATTCCTGGGTCCTTCCCGGGAATCCGTACACGAACGTGAAGTCGCCTTCCCCGACTCCGGCGGTGGATATCTTCAGATAGCGTTTCGGCCTGTATGGGACATTGTCCTCCGAATATGGGGCTGGATTATTGTCCTTGTCGGCATATATCCTGAAAATGGAGAAGTCGCCGGTATGACGCGGCCACATCCAGTTATCCGTGTCACCTCCGAATTTTCCGATGGAAGATGGCGGAGCTCCAACGAGCCTTACGTCTTCGAATTCCCTGTATAGGAAGAGGAAATACTGGTTTCCGTAATACAATGCCTCCACGCTGGCTCTAAGGCCATTGCCCTCTGCAGTGACCTCTTTTGTCAGGGCCTCGGTGTTCTCTTTGATGACGGTTTTTCTTTCACTTTCGGACATTCCGTCACTGCAGCCTTTGAGAATCCTTGCAGTGACGTCCTCCATCCTCTCAAGGAAGCTGACAGTCAGTCCTTTGTTCGGAAGCTCCTCCTTCCTCGAACCGGCCCAGAATCCGTCCCGGAGATAGTCATGTTCCACGCTGCTGTGCTTCTGGATCTGACCGTAGCCGCAATGGTGGTTGGTCAGGAGCAGGCCTTCCGGCGAAATCACCTCTCCGGTGCATCCCCGGCCGAAAAGCACTACCGCGTCCTTGAGCGATGCCTGGTTTATGCTGTAAATGTCTTCCGCACCGAGGCGGAAACCCTTGGCCTGCATGTCCGTGATTCTCTGTGAGATGAGCGAAGGAAGCCACATTCCCTCATCGGCGGAGGCTTCAATTCCGGTACATAGTGCCGCAATGCAGGCGATGGTGCAAAAGAATTCTTTCGGTTTCATATAAGATATAATTCAGAATTGCGCAAATATACGTTATTTTTGAATATTCCTGAAAATTGTCATATATTTGCATTCTGAAATCATTAACAGACGCAACGCTATGATGAAGACAGGCACATACTTGTTATTCTCCGGTTTTCCGGTGGCGTCGTTGTTTTTGGACATCAATTGATTATTGGCCGTTCCCGTCAAGGGATGGCCGTTTTTTTTAAATATTCGTTCACTTAAATGGAAAAGAAACTTCGAGCCACGCTCCGTCTTGAGAACGGAATGGAACTGAAAGGGTGGTCGTTCGGCTATGACAGGCCTTGTGACGGTGAAGTCGTGTTCTCCACGGCAATGGTAGGCTATCCCGAGAGCCTGACCGACCCTTCTTATTCAGGTCAGATTCTCTGTGTGACCTATCCGATTATCGGCAACTACGGTGTGCCTGACGAGGGTACAGACAGTTACGGCATTTCTGCCAATTTCGAGTCGGAGAAAATCTGGGTAAGGGGCCTGGTAATTTCGGAGTACTCTTTCCAGTACAGTCACTGGAACGCAGTCAAGAGCCTTGACCAGTGGCTCAAGGAGCAGAAAATCCCTGGAATCTACGGAATCGACACAAGAGAGCTTACCAAGGTCCTCAGGGAGAACGGTTCCATGCTCGGAGTCATTGTTCCGGAAGGACAGGACGCAGTGGATCCGTCCGGGGTGCATGACCCGAACCTTGACAATCAGATAGATGTCGTAAGCTGCAAGGAAGTCATCAGGTACGGTTGCGGGGACAAGAAAGTCGTTCTCGTGGACTGCGGCGTCAAGCACAATATCCTCAGATGTTTCGTGGACAGGGGAGTCGAACTTGTCAGGGTGCCGTGGGACTATGATTTCCTCAGCCTTGATTATGACGGACTCTTCATTTCCAACGGGCCGGGCAATCCGGAATTCTGCCAGATCACGGTGGAGAGGCTCCGCAAGGCCCTCGAAGGAGACAAGCCGATATTCGGCATCTGCATGGGAAACCAGCTCCTCTCACGTGCTGCAGGTGCCACGACATACAAGCTCAAATACGGTCACAGGAGCCATAACCAGCCTGTCCGTATGCTTGGTACGAACAAATGTTTCATCACTTCGCAGAATCATGGCTATGCGGTGGACCCTTCCGCACTCGGCCCTGACTGGGAGCCTTGGTTCGTGAACATGAACGACGGGACCAACGAAGGTATCCGTCACAAGTCCAAGCCGTTCTGTTCCGTGCAGTTCCATCCTGAGGCCTCAAGCGGTCCTACAGATACGGAATTCCTGTTCGACGAGTTTATCAGCAAGTTGTGAGCGTGTAACAAATAATAGCAGACAATATGAAAAACCCCAATATAAAGAAAGTCCTCATCCTGGGTTCAGGAGCATTGAAAATCGGACAGGCCGGCGAATTCGACTATTCCGGATCACAGGCTCTCAAGGCATTGATGGAAGAAGGCATCGAGACTGTACTCATCAATCCTAATATCGCCACGGTACAGACCTCTGAAGGTGTCGCCGACAAGATTTATTTCCTTCCGGTCACCCCTTACTTCGTGGAGAAGGTCATTGCCAAGGAACGTCCTCAGGGCATCCTTCTCTCATTCGGAGGCCAGACGGCCCTGAACTGCGG
>SFNZ01000134.1 GCA_004552615.1 Bacteroidales bacterium
TTCGCCTTTATCTCAGCCATCGAGAAGCCCAGCTTCTGAACGAGGCGCTCGATGATATGGCGTCCCAGGAAATCCGTCGGGTTGTTGACCCTATTCATGGCAGAAGTCGTGCTCTCGTACTTTATCTGATGCTTCGGGAAAAAGATTATCGAGGTGATGGACTTGCGCCCTACCCTGCCCTTGTTCTGCTCGGCTGACGACGAGTACACGGGCTCGAAGTCGAAGGTCCACGGGGACATGCTGTCCAGTTCCTCCTTGGCAGAGACGATGGTATTCTTTATGAAGTCCTTGGTCTTGGCGTACTTGTTTGTAAGGCCCCACTGCTCGCGGAGCTCCTGGATGGTGAACTGAAGAGGGTTCTTCTGGTTGCTTATGAGCTTGAACATCCTCAGGGAGCAGGTCCTTGAGAAGCGCATCGCAACCTGAAGATCATACCTGCGGAATCCCTTCGAGAAGTCAAGTATCGCCTCCCATGTGGTACGGTTCACGTTGACGACTATGACTCCGGGCTTCTTGTTGATATAGACATCGTTCACGAGGTTATGGGCCTCGAACTCATACACCTGCTCTCCCCTCTCGTTCAGGACGGGCTTTCCGTTCTTGACCGCAGGCCGTTCATGGGCGATGGACTTGCTCATCAGTTCCATGACGGCGGACTTCGCCTGCGTGTAGTTCGTGTTGTTCGGGCCGTTCAGGAGTTCACGCGCCTCTATCTCGACCATCGCATCACCGAGAGGACCGATGCTGACCTGAGCTATGGACGATCCGTCCTTGAAGTTCAGGCCCGCAACCTGACACTGCGCAGCCTTGACAAGGAGCATCATCAGACGTTCCGAATAGATGCTCAGATCCTGATGACCTGTAGCGAATATGTAAGACTCCACCACGTTCCTGGTTGTGGTGGCCAGTGAGGTCATCTCATTTGACTCTTCCGGTTCCTTTCTCGACCTTGACATAGGCTTCCTTAATATATAATTGCAAAACTCCCTTCTAATTTCAAAACTCTCCTAATCCTCCTGACTGGATAATTCAATTTCTCCCCCTTTGCATTCAATAACTCCCCTTTTGATTTCATATATACGTTGCAACTCATCATTTATCAAAGAGTTACCGAATCGCGAACAAAAAATGTTAGGACATAAACAAGTTATATAAATATAAACAAAACATAGGGTTCAAGACAGGTGAAGAAGGAAAGGGAAAATGAGGAATCGAAGCGGGAACCACGTTTCTCCAGTGCGGAAAAGCCGGCAGGTAATTCCAAAACTCCCCTTTGATTGCAAAACTCCCTTATTCGACCGCCTGAAGCAATTCTATTTCTCCCCTTTATAATTCTATTCCTCGCTTTTCTGACTGCTCCTGATAAACAATCACCGCTGATTCTCAAATACTTACAAATCCTGTCAAAAAATACGTTAAGACATAAACAAGTTATGAATAAATTAGACAAGACATTATAGCCGACAGGTGAAAGAGGATGGGACAGAGACCCACGCTGACCATAAGCCATCGAATCCGGTATTCCAACTGATATGAATGAGCGTCCTTCCACCTTTATTTCGAGAAATCAAGCGACGAATTGCCAGAACTCCTCGCTTATTTTGTCCTTTTTCTCCGCAAAGATAATAAAACGAGAAGAAAAACAAGCAGTTTCGGGAGTAAATCGGACTTTTCTCCCTTTTTTATTGAGAGAAATTAAGTGTTAAGTATCTCAAAATTATAATTTAATTTCTCCCCTTTTGTTAATTGATTGAAAATCTTTGATGTAAGATTTTTCGCCGAATCCATCCATGTAGCAAGCGCAGTAATTTTGGGAGAAGATAAGCGACGAGACAGGAAGAAACAATTATTAATCTCCACTCAATTTGTAGAAAATGATTTCGGAAGTGATAATTTATTTTCTCCCCTTTTATCGGTCAAATCGATGTTCCAGGTCTCCAAAAGCGGGATTTCGGGATAAATCCAGCATTTAATCACTCTCTTTTTTCTGCGGACGTTGACTAGATGAAAAGCATCATGACTGCGCAGGCAAGAAGAGCGGTGGCCATCACTATTGAGACTGTTCTGGCGTATCTGGAGACGAACGGCTTGATTGCACCGCCGGCCAGCAGCCATACCAGGTTGGCCCCCGGGCCGGCAAGCAGAAGAAGGGCCGTGACCGGGAGCAGGTCTATGAATCTTTCAGAATACGTAAGAACGAATGCCGAATAGCAGCTGAGGTCGAAGAGAATGATCTTGGCGTTGGTCAGCTGCACGATGAAGCCGCTTGAGAAGTTCGGTGCGGCATCCGCCTCGGATGAGACTCCTGAGCGGTATGTCTTCCACGCAAGGTAAAGGATGTATGCCGCTGCAAGGTAGCGAAGATACGGGACATACTCCTTGAAAGTCATCCCGGCAAAGTGGGCGGCGACGGCCGCCATAAGCGCAGCGGCAAGGAAGCCGCACAGCAGTCCGCCCCACATGCGCATCGAGGCACGCCAGCCGTACCTGATCGAGCAAGACATAGCATAGATGTTCGCCGGTCCCGGGGTGTACCCAACGGCAAGGATGGCAAGAAGAAGTGCAGGCAGCTGTTCAGGGGGCATCAGTCAATATCGTCTATCAGGTTGCCTCTATCAATCTCCGGCTGGATGAAGTTCTCCCGGGCGAACTCCCAGAGCGTGCGGGAGCCTTCGGCCGAGCGGGCGTTTCTCTCCAGAACCTCAGAGAGACGCCGCCCGCCTTCTCTCCAGGCCCGGCCCCTGCTGGCGTGCTGCAGCAGGAGCGGCTGGAAGTTGTCAAGGGTATGGGCGAACCTGCTCTCGGCACTCCCCCACTCCTCGAACTCATCCCAGAGCGATCGCATCCTTCCTGCCAGATTCTCCGGAAGCTGTGAGTACAGCCTCTCGGCCGCTGCCGCCTCCCTCTCCCTCTGTGTCTTCTTCCCTTCCTCGTCATAGGCGAAGGTGTCGCCGGCATAGATCTCGACGAGGTCATGGACAAGGAGCAGGCTCACCACCTTCAGGACGTCC
>SFNZ01000008.1 GCA_004552615.1 Bacteroidales bacterium
TTTCATCGGACAGAGTATCGGGGAGCTGGGAAATGCAGCGACCAATGTGGCCTTTCCGCTGAATACCAGCTGTACGGCCATTGCGCTTTTGATGGGAATCGGTTCGGCAGCGGCTATTACGAGGTGAGAAAGTCCGGCGGGCTGAAGGCTGTCATCACTTACGATGACGGAAGTACTGATGTTGTCTATAAAATGATTACTGTAAGATGAAAATGAGCGGCAGAATAAGGACAATCATTGTGACGGCGATTATCTGTTCAGCAGTGTGCGGATGTGAGAAGCATTACGAGACAGACCCGGTATTCATTGCAAGCAATGACGTGGTCCTCAAGGTGAGAAATACTGACAAACTTGTTTATGTTCCGGAGTACTATCAGCTGGGATTCCGCAAGGACATGAAGCAATTCAGGGTACAGAACGACAATATGTCGGAATATTTCATTTTCACTTGTTCTTCACTTCCGGAAAAAGAAGGGCAGTCGATGAAATGCGCCATCAGATATGAGTCTGTATCAGAGTCTTTCGTACGAAGCGACCTATCATTCAGAGTGGAACGCACAGACAATGACGGGAGATTCTGGCTTTGGTGCAAGGACAAGGGAATCGGCGTCATGGTAAAAATCTTAAATTAGAATTTTTCAAAATTAATTTGGAAATTGCACTTCAATTGATTATCTTTACCGGAACAAAACTTAAAAAAGGAGATAAATATGAGAAGTATCACAACTTTCGACCTGCAGTACGCCCACAGATTCTACGGATTCCAGGGCGAGGCCCAGTACCTGCATGGGCATACAGGAACTGTAACCCTCGAAGTCGAGGACACAGTCAACGCCGGCATCAACATGGTATATCCATGCAACGAAATTCAGAAAGTGGCATGGGATGTCCTGAAGAATTTCGACCACGCCCTTATCCTCAGGGAAGACGACCCGCTGCTTCCTGCTATTCTTGACGTATATGAAAAACAGGGCATCAAGAACGGACATCCTCAGAACAAGATGAAGGGAGAGGCTTTCCGTACATCTCTTGCATCGGCATATCCTGAATCCCGTCTCGTAGTGACCAAGGAGACCATGACCGTAGAGGGCATGATCAAGATCATCTACGAGCTTCTGAAGGACAAGCTGAACATCGCGAAGATCACATTCACGAGCGGCGTGAACGCTGCCAGCGCAGAATTCGACATCAACGGCACCATCGACCGCTGCCCTCTCTGCGGCATCGCCCTCGACGAGAACGGAGTCTGCCCTAAGTGCGGATACCGCAAGAAATAATCCGCGGGATAATACGGAGTAATTTGACGGCGCGCGAGGTCCTCTATGCCATGGGCCTTGCGCGCTTCGCGCTCCATCCCGCCTCTCACTTCGTTCGAGGCACCCGTTCACAAGGTCACGGGCGACCATGGCCCATGGCATAGAGGACCTCGCGCTTCTGACGAATTATTCTGTAGAAGGTTGGAGAGCTTAAATCGAAATACCCGGAGATAGTGCTATATGCAAAACCTCCGGGTACTTTATTGTCAATTTACATCTTTACCAGACGAACTCGAAACGGATGTCAACTGGGACACCGCTGCGGTTCACATTGGAAATGTCAGCCGAAAGAGCCTCCGGAACCACTGCGTGGTTGGTGTCGTACTCCTTGGCGAACATATAATTGCCGGTTGCCTGGGTAGTCAGGATGAGATTTGCCCATGCCGAGATGACCTCAGGAACCTTGTCGAAATTGATATGATAGCGTCCGTCCTTGTTCCTCTCGAATGCTCCGTTCTCCTTCAGGAAATTGTAGCACATCATGTTTGCACGTCCGTGAGCCTCACCTGCACCGAAACGTACTGAACGCACGAGACTGGTGATATAAGTCGTTATCGCGGACTCCTTCGAGATTACAGGAATCTCACCTTTGTCAATAAGGTTGCAGACCATGTACAGACCGAGAATGTCAGCCTTGGCCTCCTCCCATATTGAGGACTCGTTACCGAGAGCCTTGTCCACAGGGCCAAGACCGTTGACAGTCTCCTTCACTCCGAGACCGTGGGCGACCTCATGGAAAGTCACGTTCCAGAAGAATGCGTCAGCGCTGAGATACCTCTGCTGCTCAGGCTCAATAAGGATTGAACCGATAGGATAGACAATCTTGTCGAACTTGGCCTTGATGACATTGCGCAGCTGGAGCCTCCTCGTACCCTTCTCGGCATGTACTTTCGGGTCATTCGGAAGATTGATGGCAATGGTCTTTCCGCCGGCATTCGCGTCTCCGGAATAATATATCGCGTCATAAACGAACATGTCGGACTCTGTACCCGGAACGAAAGTCTTGTACTCAGGAGCGCAAGGCAGGGATTTCTGCAGGTCAGGAAGCATGGAGATATACTTCCTCAGCTCCTCGGTACGTTTGAGGTCCTTCAGGAGAATGAAGCATTCGTATGCTGTCTTGAGCCCGTGGATTCCGTCCTCATAGTCCTCGATAGGGCCGATTACGATATCCATCTTGCTGTCCTTCATGTCCATCCATGCGAGGTCAGACTCATAGTAGTCATCTGTCCTGAGAGCCTCGGCACGTTTCAGGAGGAAATTCCTGACACTCTCCTTGATCGTCATTGTGGCAGCCCCTTCGAGATAACGTGTTATCTTTTCTATGCTCTCCTTATATGCGTCATGATACCATACGACCTTCAGATTGCCGGACTCATCCCTGCGGATGAGGGTGTAAGGACTGTTCTTGGCAGGATCGTCGAGGGCATCGAACTCCTCCGCGGTCATATCCTCCGGATAGAACCTCGCACCGGCAGGTCTCGGGCCATAACCTTCGATAAAAGGCTCGTTGCTGTCCATCCTGTCCCAAGGGCCGTAATTGATGAGGGCATATTCCTTGGCTGGGCCGTCAGGCAGGGCGAGAATCAGATTCTTGTCCCCGAAAACCTGCTGCCAATAGATATTGTCCACCTCGTCTGCAGCGAGACGGAAGAGGTTCAGGACCTCCTTGCCATTGTCCGTAAGACCCTCCATATAAGGAGAACCTATCTGGAAAGTAGCATAGGAATTCACTTTGTTCTGGAGCGCAGATACTGGAGCATGCCTGTCAGCGCAACCGCAAAGTAATGAAGCACAAGCTGTTATGTATAATAATCTCTTCATCTTGGAATATTTGATTAAAAAATCCGCCCGGGGGCAGAACCCAACGTCCTGTCTCCCGGCCGGATCAATGTTTCCATTACCGGCGGAAAGCCGGAGTCGGCCATTATTAGAATGACAATGCGATCTGGATGAAATCGTCAGCCTTGAGCGCAGCGCCTCCGATAAGACCTCCGTCAATGTCAGGACAAGCGAAAAGCTCTTTTGCATTGGATGGCTTGCAGCTTCCGCCATAGAGGATAGTGGTGTCGTCTGCTACCTGTGCGCCGAACTTGCCGGCGAGCACCTTGCGGATGCAAGCGTGGATTTCCTGGGCCTGCTCAGCAGTTGCGGTCTTGCCTGTTCCGATTGCCCATACCGGCTCGTATGCAACGACGATTTTTGCCATCTCCTCTGCAGTGAGGCCGAAGAGAACGTTCTCAATCTGTGCGGTAACCACCTCGAAGTGCTTGCCTGCCTCTCTCTGGTCGAGATTCTCGCCTACGCAATAAATGACGTCAAGACCGTTTGCAAGAGCAAGCTTCACCTTCTCCACGAGGATGGCATCGGTCTCACCGTAATACTGCCTTCTCTCAGAATGTCCGAGGATGGTGTATTCGCAGCCGGCTGAAGCGAGCATTGCGGCAGACACCTCTCCGGTGTAAGCGCCTTTCTCCTTGTCAGCGCAGTTCTCTGCTGAGAGCTGAACCCTTGTGCCCTTCACAACGCCTGCTACAGGAACGAGGTGGGTGAACGGAGTGGCAATCACGAGGCCTACTCCTTCAGGAACCTGAGCTGATTTTTCTACGACGGCTTCTGCAAGAGCCACGCCCTCCGGAACAGTGGTGTTCATTTTCCAGTTTCCGGCAACAATTTTCTTTCTCATAATGTTATCTGTATTAAAATTTATTCTTGATTCTTACAATCTGCAAATTTAATGGTTTTCCGCAAAAATAACAATATCGAAAAAATTATCTATATTTGTAAATTGCAATGACGAAGAGCATGTCCGGACATAGCCGGAATTAAAGAATTTCTATAAACGAAATAAAAGGAAATAGATATGACAAAGAATTTTGTAGAGGAACTCAGATGGAGAGGCATGATCCAGGACATCATGCCTGGAACTGAGGAAAAACTGATGGAAGGTCCTACGGCAGCTTATGTAGGCATTGACCCGACAGCCGACTCCCTCCATATCGGACACATGGTCAGCATAATGATTCTCAAGCATTTCCAGGAATGCGGGCACAAGCCTATAGCCCTCGTCGGAGGAGCCACGGGCATGATCGGCGACCCTTCCGGAAAATCCCAGGAGAGGAACCTTCTCGACGAGAACACTCTCAACCACAACATCGAGTGCATCAAGAAACAGCTCTCAAAGTTCCTGGATTTCGACTCTGACGCCCCGAACAAGGCCGAGCTCGTGAACAATTACGACTGGATGAAGGATTACGGATTCCTGAATTTCATCCGCGACGTGGGCAAGCACATCACAGTGAACTATATGATGGCCAAGGATTCAGTGAAGATGCGTCTCTCGAACGAAGCGAGGGAGGGAATGTCATTCACCGAATTCAGCTACCAGCTCCTCCAGGGATATGATTTCCTCTGGCTGTACGAGCACATGAACTGCCGTCTCGAGATGGGCGGAAGCGACCAGTGGGGCAATATCACCACAGGTACTGAACTCATCCGCAGGATGCTCGGCAAGACGGATGCATACGCACTTACCTGCCCTCTCATCCGCAAGGCTGACGGCAAGAAGTTCGGCAAGACCGAGAAAGGCAACATTTGGCTCGACCCGGAGAGGACTTCCCCATACGAGTTCTACCAGTTCTGGCTCAATGTTTCAGACGAGGACGCTGAAAGATACATCAAGATTTTCACCCTGCTCGGCAGGGAGGAGATTGAGTCCGCAATCGCGGAACACCGCCAGGACCCGGGACAGAGAAGGCTCCAGAAACTGCTTGCAAGGGAAGTCACCATTCTGGTGCACGGAGAGCAGGAATATGAAAACGCACTGGCAGCATCCAGGATGCTGTTCGGCAATTCCACTTCGGAAGAGCTCCGCAAACTGGACGAAAGGACATTCCTCGCAGTATTCTCAGGAGTGCCTACATTCGACATACGGAAAGAGGATCTGCCAAGCGGCATCATCGACCTGCTCGCAGTGAAGACATCCGTATTCCCGTCCAAGGGCGAATGCCGCAAGATGATCCAGGGAGGAGGCGTCAGCATCAACAAGGACAAGATTTCGTCAGTGGATTTCGAGGCCGGGGAGAAGGACATCGTGGACGGCAAATACATCCTCGTCCAGAAAGGCAAGAAGAACTACTTCATCATCAACGTATTGTAAATTCCTGACAGGAGGATATCATGGAGAACGGAGCAAGCACGAGACAGCTCAAGGTGGCCAGGGAGCTTCAGAAGGACATAGCGGAAATCATCCGGAGCAAAGGCATGGCCGCATTCGGAGGCGCAATGGTGTCCGTCACGGAGGTCAGGATAAGCCCTGACCTGTCTGTGGCCAAGGTATATGTCAGCGTATTCCCTTCCGCGAAATCAGAGGAGGTGATGCAGCTCGTCAACGAGAACGCCAGGACAATCAGGGGCGAGCTGGGACGCATAGTTGCCAAACAGTTCAGGATTGTCCCGGAACTGGCATTCTTCCTCGACAGCTCGCTCGACTATGCGGAACACATCGATGAACTCTTAAAGAAATAACAGGTATGAACCTGCCGTTGAGGTTTGCAGTCAGGTATCTGTTCGCCAGGAAGTCGCACAATGTTATCAACATCATTTCAGCGATAAGCTCGGCGGGGATTGCCGTCGGGACTGCAGCCCTCATCATCATAATGTCAGTCTACAACGGCTTCGACGGGCTCGTGAGGGATTCCCTCGGCAATGTCGAGCCGGACATTCTCATAACTCCGGCCGAAGGAAAGGTCTTCGTCCCGGACTCCCCCGCATTTGACTGGGCATACGGGCAGGACGAGGTGATGAATATGTGCAGCGTCCTGGAAGAGAACGTGTTCCTGAACTATGACGGCCGGAGCGGCATCGTAAAGGCCAAGGGAGTCGACAAGGTATACGAGGAGGAATCACCTCTCAGGGAACATCTTAAGGAAGGTCATTTCAACCTTCACAAGGGGGAGGTTCCGTTGGCCGTAATAGGGGCGGTAACCGCAGCCTCCATGGACATCAGCCCGAGGTTCGTAGCCCCGATAGAGATGTATTTCCCGGCAAGGGACAGGAATATCTCATTGGCCAATCCTGCAGCTTCCCTGGAAATGGTGAAGGTATTTCCTGCAGGAGTGTTCACGGTGAATGCAGACGTGGACGCCTCCCTTATGATAGTCCCCATCGAGACCATGCGGGAACTTCTCGAATACAATGACGAGGTATCCTCAATCGAAATTCGCATAAGGCCTGAGGCCGGGGAGAAAGGGCTCAGGAAAATAATCTCCGGCTTGCAGGAGCGGCTCGGCGCGGACTACGAGGTCAGGGACAGGTTCATGCAGAACGAAGCCCTCTACAAGATGATGAAATACGAGAAAGCGGCCATCTTCCTGATTCTCATCTTCATCATTATCCTGATAGGATTCAGCGTATTCGGAAGTCTGTCCATGCTCATCATCGAGAAGGAGGATGACATCCGGACATTGCGCGGAATGGGTGCCATGGACGGACTCATCAACAGAATCTTCATCACTGAAGGATGGCTGATATCCCTGCTCGGCATGGCTGCAGGACTGGCAACAGGACTCGGTTTCGCATTCCTCCAGCAGCAGTTCGGATTCATAAGGATGCCGGGAGGATTCACTGCGGCAGCATATCCGATAATCGTGGAAATGTCCGATGTCCTCGCCACCGCAGGATGCGTCACCATCATAGGTCTGGTGATGGCATATATCCCCGTAAAGACCAATATCCCGGCAGAATAATTCTCTAAAAAATGAACAGGAGCAGCAGACTCGCAACGGCATACGCCATCACGGCCGGGATTGTCCTGGTCATGGCTCTTGCCGACCTTCTCTGCGGTCCTGTGGACATTGGCCTGAAAGAAATTGCAAAGTCCATTCTGGGAAGATGCGAAGATGATTTCATCTCACGGATAATCAATGTGATACGAGGTCCGAGAGTCCTCAGTGCAGCACTTGTCGGAGCATGTCTTGCCATTGCCGGGGCGCAGATGCAGTCCGTATTCAGGAACCCTCTGGCAGACCCTCACATATTCGGTCTCAGCGCAGGTGCAGGTACAGGCGTGGCAATCTTCACGGCAGCAGCTGGAGCAGGGGCCGGATCAATGCTTTCCGGAATCGGGATCACGGCTGCAGCATCAGCGGGAGCCCTCGTATCTGCAATACTTATAGCCCTGATGTCCACGAGAATACACCGTTCGTCAGGACTGCTCGTGGCAGGAGTCATGCTCGGTTTCGTGCTCGGTGCGATCACATCCATCATCGAGTATCATGCAGACGAGGCCGGACTGAAAATGTACTGGAATTGGGCGGCAGGCAGTTTCTCAGGCAACACACCTGTCCAGACAGGCATCCTCGCCATCGCCCTCGCTGTCGGTACGGCCATGGCATTGGCCAATCACAAAGGGCTGACCCTCATGCTTTTCGGAGAAGAGTTCACAGTGGCGTCCGGAGGCAATGTGAAAAGAATCAGAATTTGGGCAGTGGCAAGCTGTTGCATCCTTGCCGGGGCTTCTACAGCTTTCTGCGGACCGGTGGGATTCGCGGGAATCATCGCTCCCCATATAGCGAGATGGACTTCCGGAAGGTCCTCCATGATCTGCATACTGCCATTGAGCGCGCTTACAGGAGCAGCCATCTGTCTCGCAGGAGATTTTCTGGCACAATGCACGGGGACTCCCCTGCCGGCAGGAAGCACCACGGCTCTCGTGGGAATACCTGTAATATTCTATCTGATGTCAAGATACAGGGACTGAACATTGAAACAATGCTTCAGGACATCTTTTCTTTGATCCAGGCCGGCATTGCTTCCGGAATCGAAAAGAATTGCATACGAATCGCCTTTGGAGCGTCCCAGCCCCATGACTCTTGTCACTGTCAGGACGGAATCGGCAATATCGTGGGATGAGAAAATGACTGAACGGCAGCCGCAGGAAGAATTTCGCAGGAGTTTCAGGATATCGATTCTGGCCTCGACGTCGAGGAACGCGGTAGGTTCATCCAAAAGCACAAGTCCAGCATTCTGTACCAATGAGGAAGCTATGCAGGCCTTCTGGAATTCCCCGTCGCTGAGTTGCATGATGTCCTTCCCGGAAAATTCCTCAATGCCGATTGACTCCATCACTTCTTCTATACGCGCTGCGGCATTGCCAAGGACCCGGCCAGTCCAGTCTGATGACCGGTACAGTCCCATTGAGACGAACTCCTTGACTGTGAAGCCCTTGACCCTCGGAATACGGGACGGCACGAACACGGCTCCGCAGTTCATTTCAAGAGTTCCTGACACAGGAGGAATCAGTCCGGCCAGAGTACGGAGCAATGTGGTCTTGCCGGTACCGTTGGGCCCGCACAGGAGAACGCATTCCCCCGGGACAATCCTGAATGAAGATTCCCCTGTTAATCCTGCAGCCCCGTAGCCGACGGAAAGCCTGTCTGCAACGGCAATATGTTCCGTATTATTGCTCATGACGATGCAAAGTTAAAAAATCATTTCCACTATTGGAAAATACTTGCGGATAAGCTAACTTTGAATAATTGTCCCATATCAGGACATTTGCATTATGAAAGACAGATTATTCTTGATAGACGGGCACGCACTGGTATTCAAGATGTATTATGCCTTCCTCAGAAGGCCGATGATAAACTCGAAGGGAGACGATATGTCGATCCTGTTCGGATTCACAAAATACATTCTTGAGCTCGTCCAGCGCGAACAGCCCACACATTTCGCAGTGGCGTTCGATCCTCCGGGGGGCACGTTCAGGAACGAGATGTACCCTGCATACAAGGCAAACCGCAGCGAGACTCCGCAGTTGGTGATCGATGCGCTGGAACCTCTCGTGGAATTGTGCAGGGCCCTGGATATCCCGGTCCTGATGATACCCGGATTCGAGGCTGACGACGTTATCGGTTCGATGGCCGTCAAGATGCGCGGGGAAGGCATGGATGTGTATATGGTGACTCCTGACAAGGACTACGGACAGCTTGTAGGTGACGGAATTTACCAGTACCGTCCCGGCAAGGCAGGAGAGACTGCGGAAATAATAGGCAGCGCGGAAATATGTGCGAAATACGGAATCTCGGACCCGTCCCAGGTCATCGAGATGCTTACATTGTGCGGTGACACTGCCGACAATGTGCCGGGAGTCAAGGGCATTGGCGAAGTAGGGGCAGGCAAGCTCATTTCCAAATACGGAAGCGTGGAGAACATATACCGGCATCTTGACGAGCTCACGGCCCGGCAGAAGTCGCAATTCGAGGAAGCTGAAAGTCATATTGCACTCAGCCATTCGCTCGTGACCATCAAGACGGACATCCCGTTAGCCACTACTGCTGACGACATGAGGCTGACTATGCGTTACAATGCGAAAGTTGCGGAACTCTTCGGGCAGTACGAGTTCAATTCCCTGAAGAAGCTTGTGCCGGAATCGGACAAGGCGCCTTCCGAAGAGAAACAGGCCGGCTCCGGAAGAAAGCTTGTCGTGGAGGAGGCACCAACAGCCGGATTCATCAGCGAAGCCGTCAGGAACAGGGCCGTGGCAATGAGCTGCAAGTCATCCGGATTGTCAGGCTGCACGATGACTCTTGCAACATGCCCTGATGACGGTGCAGTGCGCTCTAGCTCAGGAGATTTGCGTGTCCGTACGGCTACCGGGGAAGTTTCGGCTTTCGCAGCCCTGTTGGAGAACCCTGATGTGGACAAATACGGATACTATCTCAAACAGCAGTTCTCCCTCCTTGCCGAAGAGGGCATTGCGATACAGGGCAAACTATTGGACATCAGCCTGATGCATTATCTCATAAATCCGGAAAGAAGCCACAGCCCGGAAATATTGGCCCGGACATACGCCGGAATCGAACTTGAGGAATGCGGACAGGAGGAGCGGGAGGACGAGCCTGTGAGCCTGTTTGACGAGCCCGCTGCAGAGGAGCCTGGGGATAACCTCATAAGGGAAACTGCAGCAGCAATGGTTACAGGTCTTGCCGTGCATGAGGAACTGATAAAGTCTTCCGGCGGAGAAACCTCCCTCAACGAACTTTACTTCAGGATGGAGGAACCTCTGCTGAAAGTTCTGTCACGGATGGAAAGAGCCGGAGTCAAGGTTGACCTCGGACAGCTCAGGGAATTCGCAGACGGGCTTCGTGCCGAACTGGCAGAGAGGGAGGAGCGGATAAGGACAATGACGGATGAACCGAACCTGAACATTTCCTCTCCGAAACAGATCGGGGACGTGCTCTTCGACAAACTTCACCTCGACCCGAAAGCGAAGAAGACCGGCAGGGGCAGCTATCCGACTGACGAGACCACGCTTGCGGCATTGTCCGGGAAGCATCCTGTAATCGGCGAGATATTGGAATTCCGCGGGGTGAAGAAACTGCTTTCGACCTACATAGAGCCGTTCCCGGGCTATATCTCACAGAAGGACGGAAGGGTGCATACCACTTTCAACCAGGCACTTACGGCCACCGGTAGGCTGAGTTCATCAGCACCGAACCTGCAGAATATACCTATCAGGACGGAGAGGGGCAAGGAAATCAGGAAGGCTTTCGTCCCCGGAACGTCTGACGGATTCATAGTGTCCGCCGACTATTCACAGATAGAGCTCAGGATAATGGCGCACCTCAGCCAGGACATGCATCTCATACAGTCATTCCGGGAAGGGATTGACGTGCACAAGGCCACTGCCGCCAAGATTTTCGGCATTCCTCACGAGGAAGTGACAGCAGACCAGAGAAGGGTGGCGAAGACAGCCAATTTCGGAATAATGTACGGAATCTCGTCCTTCGGCCTGGCGCAGAGGCTCGGCATTTCTAGAAGCGAGGCGAAGAAAATCATAGATGACTATTTCTCAGCGTTCCCGGCAATCAGGTCTTTCATCGAAGACACATTGTCCGCCGCACGGGAGAACGGATATGTGGAGACAATCTTCGGCAGGAGGAGATATCTCCCGGACATCAACGCCAGAAACGCAACTGTCAGGGCTCTTGCCGAGAGGAATGCCGTGAACGCACCTATACAGGGAACATCCGCTGACATCATCAAGCTGGCCATGATCAGCGTTGACCGGAAACTGGCCGAAGAAAAGCTGGCGAGCAGGATGGTGCTCCAGATCCACGACGAGCTACTATTTGACACTGCGGCCGGGGAGGTGGACAGGGTGATGGAAATCGCCGTGCAGGAAATGGAGCACGTGACAGAATTATCAGTTCCACTTACAGTAGAATGCAATTATGGAAAAAACTGGCTTGAAGCTCACTAACATTGATGATGACGGGCTCGTGAAGATGGCCCTCGAAGGCTCCAGGCAGGAGTCCGAGGCGGCATTCTTCACATTGTATGCACGTTACCACAAGGCAGTGTCGGGACATATCGGCAAATATGTGAAAGAGAGCGAGGAAATCGAGGATATCTGCATGGAGAGCTTCGAGAAGGCTTTCGGCAAGCTGTCCACTTTCAGGACAGGCGGCAAGATGTCCACCTGGCTTTTCCGCATCGCGAGGAACACCGCGTTCGACCATCAGTGCAAGAGCAAGGTAAGAGGTCAGAAAATCGAGAAGACGTCGATTGACAATGCTGCCGATGACTCGATGGATGTCGCGGACGACAGGCTGAGTCCTGAGGAGAATGTCATTTCAACGCAGGACCACGAGAATTTCCTCAACTGCATCGACAAGCTTCCGCTTCATTACATGACCGTCGCAAAAATGTGCTTCATCGACAATCTCGGATACAAGGAGATTGCCGAGAAGACGGAGATTCCGGTGAATACAGTGAAGACCAGAATCAGCCGGGCCAAGAATTTGATCGTCCAGATGATGCTGGACATGGAGGAAGAGATATGAACGCAGAAGAATTCATCGGTTTTGCGAGACAATGGAATCCGGACATCACTCCCGGAATGGAGGAACGTTTCCGGAAGCTCGAGCCGCTATACAACGACTGGAACTCGAAAATCAACGTTATATCAAGGAAGGACATCGGCAGCCTGTATATGCGCCATGTACTTCATTCTCTTGCAATTGCGGAATATCTGCGCCGTGAGAGGCCGGATGTATATGAAGAGTTCAGGGAGGGACGCAGGAGTCCTTCCGGGAAAACGGAAAGAATCTCGGTACTGGACCTGGGAACGGGCGGAGGATTTCCGGGCATCCCGCTCGCGATACTGTTCCCGCATACGGATTTCACCCTGTGCGACTCGGTGGGCAAGAAGATAATCGTGGCCGGGGAGGTTGCTTCGGTCCTCGGGCTGGAGAATGTCACCACGGTCAATGCCAGGGCTGAGTCACTCGGCAGGACGTTTGACCATGTCGTCTCGAGGGCTGTCACGGCATTGGACAATTTCTATCCATGGGTTGCGGGAAAATACACAGGCAGCATCCTATACCTGAAAGGAGGGGATTTCGCAGAAGAGCTCTGCCGCATGATGTCTGAAGGCAAATTCTGTCCGGGTTCGGTGAAGACATGGAAGATATCGGACTGGATAGACGACGTGATGTTCGATGAGAAATATGTCATCGACATTCCTGCCGCCGGGAAGGCAAGAGCCGCAAAACACTGATATACACTAACATGGAGTTCCTCGAAGGTCTCGGTCTCATCGGCCTGTTCATCGGTACGTTTCTAGCTGCCACGATATTTCCATTCAGTTCGGATGCGCTGTATCTTGCGGTTCTGGCCGCGACGGGCAACCCTGTCGGATGTCTGGTTTACGGGACATTGGGGAACTGGCTCGGAAGCGTGGTGACATTCTGGATGGGCTGGATAGGCCGGTGGGAATGGATTGAGAAATGGTTTCACGTCAAGCCCGAAACATTGCAGCGGCAGAAAGAGAAGATAGACCGGTTCGGGGTCTGGCTCGCACTGATATGCTGGGTGCCTTTCATCGGAGATGTAATCGCGATTGCGCTCGGATTCTACAAGACTCCTCCTGGCAGGACCTGTCTTCTGCTCTTCATCGGCAAATTACTGCGTTTTTTGGTCTGGAATCTTGTCTACGGACTGTTTTGACGAATTATTTCAGAAAAATTTTGTTATTCGCATCAAAAAGACTAAATTTGCATTCCTATTTGTGAAAGTAGAATAATATAAAAAATCAAGATAATGAAAAGAACATTTCAACCATCTGTACGCAAACGTGTGAACAAGCACGGATTCCGCGAGCGTATGTCAACGCCAAATGGCCGTCGCGTACTGGCTTCACGCCGTCGTCATGGACGCAAGAAGCTGACTGTTTCTTCAGAGGAGAGATTCTAATTTCCCTCTTACACAGTTTAAGAAAGGTGACCGGAAAGTCCTGAGACTTCGAGGCCACCTTCTTTGTTTTGCTTTATTCAGACGTTTCACCCCATCAGAAGCCGGTATAGCTCCAAGGGGTGATGGCACGGAGTTCATCCTTGACGGAATCCGACACGGCGAGTGTGTTGATGAAATTCTCCATTGTCTCCTCGTCGATTCCGGCACCGGTACGGGTCAGGGCCTTCAGGGTCTCATAAGGATTAGGATATCCTTCCCGCCTGAGAATGGTCTGCACGGCCTCTGCAATCACAGCCCAGTTGCGCTCCAGGTCTGCATGCAGGGCATCCTCGTTGAGAATCAGCTTGCCGAGTCCCTTGCTGAGGGATGCAAATGCGATAAGTCCGTGTGCTACAGGCACCCCAACATTCCTGAGAACAGTCGAGTCTGTCAAATCACGCTGGAGACGCGAAATCGGAAGTTTCATGGAGAGGAATGTCAGTACGGCATCTGCCATTCCGAGATTGCCCTCAGCGTTCTCGAAGTCGATAGGATTCACCTTATGAGGCATTGCCGAAGATCCCACCTCGTTCTTGTTCACCTTCTGGCGGAAATACTCCATCGAAATATATGTCCAGATGTCGCGGCAAAGGTCTATGAGAATAGTGTTGATGCGCCTCAGGCAGTCAAAAATCGAAGCAAGATTGTCATAATGTTCAATCTGCGTAGTCGGGAAAGAGCGCCTCAGACCAAGGGAAGCCACGAAATCATTTCCGAAAGTCACCCAGTCAATGTCAGGGAATGCCACCTTGTGGGCGTTCATGTTGCCGGTCGCACCGCCGAACTTGGCCGGATATGTGAGCTGCGAGAACTGCCTGAGCTGCTCCTCGAGACGTACCTGGTACACCTTGAATTCCTTGCCGAGCCTGGTCGGAGAAGCCGGCTGCCCGTGGGTCTTCGCAAGCATCGGAATGTCCTTCCACTGCTCCGCCATTACTGATATCGTATCGAGAACCGCCTGTAGAGCAGGCATATAGACATTCTCAAGAGCCTCCTTCAACATCAGCGGCTGGGACGTATTGTTGATATCCTGGGACGTGAGGCCGAAATGCACGAACTCGGACCATTTCTCGAGACCGAGCTCCTTGAAACGGCGCTTGATGAAATACTCGACCGCCTTCACGTCGTGATTCGTGGTCTTCTCGATCTCCTTCACCTCTGCGGCCTGCTCAGGAGTCAGGTCCTCATAAATCTTGCGCATTGCCGGGAAGAGCGAATTGTCCACATCGGCGAGCTGCGGCAGAGGAATCCTGCACAAAGCGATGTAATACTCGATTTCCACACGGATCCTGTAACGGATCAACGCATATTCACTGAAATACGGCCTGAGAGCCTCTGTCTTGGATGCATATCTTCCGTCGACCGGAGAGACTGCCAATAAAGAATGGGTGTCCATTGTCCGAAAATATTGATGAACTGCAAAGATAGTGATTTTCCATGGAAATTCTATGGTTCCATGGTGCGGTAAAGCGCGACTGTACGGACTGCCTCTGCCACGTCATGCACCCTCAGGATGTCCGCACCGGAGCACAGGGCCTTGTAATGCAGCACCTGCGTGGCCGGGAGAGCCTCCTCCGGAGTAATGTCGAACTTCCTATAAATCATACTCTTGCGTGATACACCGACCAGAATTTTCTTTCCGAATTCCGAAAAACGCGGAAGGTCGCGCATCAGCCGGTAATTCTGGTCCACAGTCTTGGCAAAACCGAATCCGGGATCCAGAATCCAGTTCTCCACTCCCGCCCCGGCAGCTTTTTCAGCAAATTCATGGAAATATTGCATCACGGAATCCGTCACGTCATCATAAGACGTCAGGGACTGCATCGTGGCAGGATTGCCCCTCATGTGCATTGCCACGAACGGAAGACGCAGCTGTCCTGCAGTGACGAGCATCTCACTGAGAGCCTCATTATCATTGGCATTCACCCCCGGCATTCCATAGCCCGCCGTCACGTCATTCACGATGAACTCCCCTATCAGGTCATATACCTTGCGCACCACTGACGGCCAATATGTGTCTATCGAGATTTTCACTTCAGGGAATTCCCTGCGGATCGCCCTCAAAGCCGGCTTCAACCTGCGCCATTCCTCATCCTCCCCTACGGCCTCCGAGCCGGGCCTGGTGGAGCAGGCTCCAATATCGAGTATCGCAGCACCTTCCTCCATCATCGCAGCAGCGCGTCTCACGACTTTGTCAATATCATCGTCACCGTTCCCGTCAAGGCAACGGCTTTCCGGATAATAGGAATTGTCCGTAAGGTTGATTATCCCCATCACCTCGATCTTTCTCCCCGATGTAAGCATTTTCACAGTTGTCATATTCGATTTTTTCTGCAAACTTACCAAACTGCGGGCTAAGAAGCGAGAAAAATTCGATATATTTGTAAACTACAAGGACAAAACTTATGCTAATAGTAATAGAAGGGCTTGACGGCTCAGGCAAATCCACCCAGGTAAAAAGGCTCAGGACTTATCTCGAGTCTTTGGGCAAACCATTGAAATACATTCATTACCCGAGATATGACGCTCCTGTGTACGGAGATCTTATTGGCAAATTCCTGCGCGGAGGATTCGGATCAATCGAAAGTGTTCATCCCCAGCTCGTGGCACTGTTATACGCTGAAGACAGGCACGGGGCAGTCCCGGAGATGAAGCAGGTCCTCGATGACGGGGGCATTGTACTCCTCGACAGATATGTGTATTCGAACATCGCCTACCAATGTGCCAAAATCACTTCACGGGACGAGAGGGAGGAATTGCGCAAATGGATATTCGATACGGAATACGGGGCATTCGGTCTCCCGGTTCCGGACCTGAACATTTTCCTTGACGTGCCTATAGGATTCGTGGAGAAGAAACTGGAATCACCGAGGAAAGGCGGGGACAGGGATTATCTCGAAGGAAGGAGCGATATCCACGAGGCGGACATAGAATTCCAAAAGAGAGTACGGGAGGTTTACAGGGAACAATGCGCCATGGACGATTCGTTCCTTCGCATCGACTGCAGCGACGAAAACGGGGGCATGCTCCCGCCTGACAGGATTTTCACTGCAATTCTTGAAGCCGTGGATACGGCAATGACTATGAGAAAGTGACAAGGATATGTTCAAGGACGTTACAAAGAGGCTGTGCGCCAAGATAATCGGATTCGTATTTTTCATAGCGGGGACATTAAAGCTGATGGACCCGGCGGGTTCAGCCCTGATAGTCAGGGAATATCTCAATTTCTTCCACGTCGGTTTCCTGTCAGGAACTGCCGGAGTCATCGGTGAAGTTTTCGCCCTTCTGGAGACCCTTTGCGGTGTCTGCCTCGTCACCGGGGTATTCAGGAAGGTTGCGGCATGGACAGTGTCAATCCTGCTCGGAGGGTTCACCCTGCTGACTTTGGTACTGTGGATTGCCAATCCCGAAATGGACTGCGGTTGTTTTGGAGAGGCGATTCATCTGACTCATTTCCAGTCATTTGCCAAGAACATGGTCCTGTGCATCCTGGCAGTCATCGCATTCTGGCCGTTCAAGGATTTCGGCAGCCCGTCAAGAAAGAAATATGTCACGGCAGCTGTCATAGGAGCTTCCTCGATAGGATTTGCCATATATTCCCTGATTTCTATTCCGATGCTGGAGCTGACTCCTTTCAGCCTGTCCTCGAGGCTCTCCGCTGCAGCCGGACTGCCGGAGACCACTACCGACGAATATATCTCGACATTCATATACGAGAAGAACGGAAAGCAGGGAGTGTTCACACTCAACAAGTTGCCGGATTCCACCTGGACTTTCGTGGAAACGAGGACAGTGAAGAAGGAAGACAATATCAGGGAGACGGATTTCCCGGAGCTGTCTTTTACCGACCGGGAAGGAGAATACCGGGATACGCTCGCCGCGGCGGGGAACGTGATTGTATTTTCCGTGACGAGGCCTGACAGGATCAGGGAGCGCCGATGGAGAAGCGTTGCTGAAGCAGCCGGGAAAGCTTCTGAAGCCGGATTTGATGTGCTTGTGCTCATGTCCGGCAGCTTTGACGGAATGGAGGCGGCGATGAGGAAAAATCTCCCGGCTGAAGTAGCCGGGGCACTTTTAGAGCAATGCTATATGGCTGATTACCGTACTCTTATATCCCTGAACAGGTCCAACGGAGGTGCCGTCTATTTCAATGACGGGAATATCATCCAGAAATGGGCCGCCACCTCATTGCCTGACGGAAAGGAGCTGAACGGGATTATCCGGCGAAACAGCACTGAGGTCATGCTCAAGGCCGACAGCCGGGGCCGTCTGGCTTTCCAGACCTACATGCTCTATACTTTGTCATTATTGTTGTTAATATAGGTATTTATGAAAGGCGTATACATTTTTCTTGCAAACGGGTTCGAAGAGACCGAAGCAATAGCACCCCTCGACATTCTCCGTCGTGGCGGTGTGGATGTGAAGACAGTTTCCATCCATCGTGACAAATACGTGACCGGAGCCCACAAGGTGACAGTGGCAGCCGACCTGACCTACGGTGAGTTCAAGGCCAATGTCGAACTGGACGGTACGGAAGCGGATGATGTTATGATCTTCCCAGGCGGAATGCCCGGAACGAAAAATCTCGCAGAAAACGCGGAAATCATCAATTTCATGAGGCTGCACTATGCGGAAGGAGGAAGCCTTGCGGCAATATGCGCAGCTCCGGGCCTCGTAATCTCACAGCTTCCAAGCCTGAAGGGGATACATTTCACCTGTTATGACGGATTCGAGGACGGGCCTGAAGCACGCGGAGGCATCTACGAAAAGGTGCCTGCAGTGGCAGACGGCAACATCATCACCGGACGCGGCCCCGGATGCGCAGTGGATTTCGGCCTGGCAATCCTCGCACACCTCAAGGGAGAGGAGACTGCTGATGAGGTCCGCAAGTCAATGATGCTGTAAATCAACGTATTATTTCCCTGTCTATACGGCGGGGAATTCTTGTCATTATCTCATAAGGAATAGTCCCTAGAATCGAAGCTATCTCCGATACGGTCGGATCTTCCCCGAAAATCGTCACGGTATCGCCCACCTCGGCATCCACTCCGGTGATGTCGAGCATGCACATGTCCATGCAGATATTGCCGATGGTCGGGACCCTGTGTCCGTTCAGGGAGAACGTTGCCCGGCCGCATCCGAGATGACGGTCAATCCCGTCCGCATATCCGACCGGGATGGTGGCGATTACAGTTCCCTCCGGGGCAATCTCACCGTGACGGCCATAGCCGATGGTTCCGTCTTCAGGCTTCAGATGCTTGATCTGCAATATCTTGCATTTCATTGAAGCCACCGGGGAAAGTTTCCTTCCAGGGATTGCACTGATCCCGTATATACCGATTCCGAGACGGACCATATCGTGCTGATATTGCGTAAACCTCTCGATTCCGGCCGAATTCAGGATATGGAGCATCGGCCTGTATCCTATGGAGTCGATGATTCCGGCAGCATTGTCCTCGAACATTCTTATCTGTCCGAGAGTGAAGTCGTCAGATGCTGGATCTTCGGCAGCTGCAAGGTGGGAATAAATGGACTTGACCCTGACATTTTTGCAGGTCGCGAGGAAATCTGTCAGTTCCCGGAGTTCCCCGGTCATGAAACCGAGCCTGTGCATTCCGGTGTCTAGCTTGATATGGACGGGGAAATCCTTGATTCCGCGGGCCTCAAGTATATCGGCAAAGGCCTTCAATGCATAGAGGTTGGGGATGCCCGGCTCGAGGCGGAAGTCTATGATTTCATTGAAATAATCCGTCCCTGCGGTCAGCACCAGGATTGGCAGGCTGATACCCGAACGTCTCAGTTCCATTCCCTCTACAGGATATGCAACGGCAAGATAATCAGCGCCTTCCTTCTGCATCATCGATGCAAATTCCACGGCGCCGTGACCATAGGCATTGGCTTTCACGAGCACGAGCAGCCTGGTGGACGGCTCGAGCAACGACCTGAAATATCTGTAATTTTCGCGGCATGCACCGAGCCGGAGCTCGAGCCGCGAGAAGTCATTTTCCTTCAACATATCTTCACCCTTCCTGCAAGAGACTGCAAAAATAACTAATTATTCCGACTGGCTGAAGTTTTTTCAATAATAAGTGCTACATTTGTTCTGGTCTGCTATTTGATAAAGAAGCGGCGGCAAAAGGAATATAAAAATTAAAATATACGTAGAAAATGAATATCTGGATTATAATGATTCTGGTGATGATCGCCAGCTTCCTCATCCAGCAGATGCTGATGAGCAGATTCAACAAATACTCGAAAATCCCTACAGGTTCAGGACTTACGGGAGAGCAGGTAGCGAGGAAAATGCTGGCCGACCACGGCATAAGGGATGTTCAGGTAACCTGCATAAAAGGCACTCTCACAGACCATTACAACCCTGCCACCAAAACAGTCAACCTCAGCGAATCAGTATATTACAGCACCTCGGTAGCCGCAGCTGCCGTTGCCGCGCACGAATGCGGTCACGTGGTGCAGCATGCCATGGGATATGGTCCCCTGAGACTCAGGACGGCTCTCGTGCCGATAGTGAGCTTCGCCAATAATACAGTGCAGTGGATTCTGCTGCTCGGAGTATTGTTCATCAATGTCTTCCCGGGACTGCTCTGGCTCGGAATCGCCCTGTTTGCGATGACTACATTGTTCAGTGTAGTGACATTGCCGGTGGAAATCAATGCCAGCAGCCGGGCCGTGAACTGGCTCGAGACTGCAGGGATAACGAACTACGAGACCCGGCCGATGTCCATTGACGCCCTCAAGTGGGCTGCATACACTTACGTGATAGCTGCCATCGGCTCGATCGCCACACTTCTCTATTATATCGGAATCGCACGCAGGGACTGATGGAGAGCATTGACGAAAGATTCATGCGCGAGGCCATCCGGGAGGCACAGGCCGCAGCCGGCGAGGACGAGATCCCTATTGGGGCCGTAATCACGGCCGGTGGAAGAGTCATTGCCAAAGGCCACAACATGACCGAGAAACTGCATGACCCGACAGCGCACGCTGAAATGATAGCAATCACTGCCGCCACCGGGGCAATGGGAGGCAAATACCTGAATGACTGCACTTTGTATGTCACGGTAGAGCCTTGCCCCATGTGTGCTGCCGCATGTGCATGGGCCCAGATTGGCAGGGTCGTCTACGGTGCCCCTGACCCGAAGCGTGGCTACTCCCTCTACTCCCCTTCCCTCCTCCATCCCAAGACAGAAACAGCCGCAGGCATCCTCGCGGACACCTGCGGCTCTATAGTTTCCGACTTCTTCAAGTCCAAAAGGTGAGATTACTCTTCCGGATGCAGCAGGGCTGAGGCGGCTTTGGCGCAATTGATTCCGTCGATAGCGGAGGAGACGATTCCGCCTGAATAGCCGGCACCCTCTCCGCAAGGGAACAGACCCGGTACCTGAGGGCATTGGAGAGAATCAGTATCGCGGACTATCCTCACTGGTGAGGAGGTCCTGGACTCGACTCCAAGAAGGAGTGCATCTTCCGTGTAATAACCGCGCATCTTATTGTTTACCAGAGGGAAAGCCTTCTGGAGACGGGATGCGACAAAGTCAGGGAGCAGCTCATGGAGAGGTGCTGATATCACACCAGGACGGTATGAAGTCTCCGGCAGTGTCCCGGAAACCTGCTCCTCGCAGAAATCCACCATCCTCTGGGCAGGAGCGCAGAGAGCATTGACATTGCCGTCAGCATCAGGCATGGAGTTGGCCGCGGAATATTCGAACATCTTCTTCTCCACGTCCTCCTGGAATTTGAGCAGGGAGAATGCCCCGTACTTGCGGTACTCCTCAGGCACATCGTCAGGCTCGATTGACACGACCACACCGGCATTGGCCCATCTGGAATTCCTGGCAGAATTGGACATTCCGTTCAGGACAGTTGCACCGCTTTCAGTAGCGGAAGGAACGAGGATTCCTCCCGGACACATGCAGAAAGAGAACACTCCCCTGTCATCCACCTGCTCCACGAAAGAATATTCCGCTGCAGGCATGCCCGGTTCCCACTGCCCGCGATAACGTATACGGTTTATGAGGTCCTGCGGATGTTCCACGCGGACACCGAGGGCAAAACCTTTGGCCTGCAGGTCCCAACCCTTGCTGTCAAACAACTCGTAAATGTCCTTGGCTGAATGTCCGGTGGCAAGAATGACCGCCCTGGACTTGTAAGTAACTGTTTCTCCGGACTCCGTATCTGCCGCGGTCACGGTGATGATTCCGTCTTCTGAACGCTCCATGTCAATCACTTTCGTATTGAAATGATATTCTCCTCCATGCTCCAGGACACATTCCCGGATATTCGAGACGAGACGTGGAAGTTTGTCAGTGCCGATATGCGGATGGGAGTCAATCAGTATGGACGGGTCAGCCCCGAACTTAACGAACTGATGGAGGACCTCCCTGTTGTCACCGCGTTTTGAAGACCTCGTGAAAAGCTTGCCGTCGGAGAATGTGCCGGCGCCGCCTTCACCATAACAATAATTTGAATCCGGATTCACAGCCCCGCTTCTGGACAGACGTGCGATGTCCGGCTTCCTGCCGCTCACATCCTTGCCCCTTTCGAGGACGACTGGCTTGAGGCCCAGTGTGAGAAGTTTCAGGGCCGCAAACATTCCTGCAGGACCGGAACCCACTACGATGACAGGTTCGGCATCTCCTACCTGCTGGTACTCAGGAAGTTTATATTCCTCATATTCTTCGTATTTCCTGTAAGCCTCGATTCTGTAGCGGACAGTGACATCTCCACGTGCATCTATGGAACGGTGCACGATATGGCAATGCGCATCGGCATTGACCATGGTCGGCTGATATGATTTGGTCGGGTCAATGACATTGATCACCGCATTGTGCCTCAGATGCAGCGCCTCCGCTGCCGCTGTACGTATGTCGTCCAGCCTCGGTTCTCTGCCCATGCGGCAGGAAACTTCAAATTCCACCATATATTATTTCATTTATTATGTTTCGCAAATTATTGCTTTCCAGAGGATTCATTGCTCAGTGCGGGCAAAAGGCCAAAGCGTCAGAAATCCGCCATTCTCGAGACAGGGGCGACGTCAAGAGGTGTGCGCTCTCCATGCAGATAATGGTAATAGCCGGCTATGGCTATCATTGCAGCATTGTCTGTAGTGAACTTGAACTCAGGCAGATACGTATTCCAGCCCCTCTTCCGGCCCTCTTCAGTCACGCGCTCGCGGAGTCCGCTGTTTGCCGAAACTCCTCCCCCTATGGTGATTTCCCTGATTCCTGTCATCTTCACCGCCTTCACGAGCTTGTCCATCAGGATGTCTATGAGAGCCTTCTGGAAACTGGCGCAGATGTCCTCCTTGTTCTTCTCCATGAAATCCGGATCCTTGGCCATCTCGTCCCTGACGAAATACAGGAGTGAGGTCTTGATGCCGCTGAAACTGTAATCAAGACCCGGGATATGAGGCTTGGCGAACTTGAACCTGTTCGGGTCACCGAGTTTGGCGAGCCTGTCAATTACGGGTCCTCCGGGATATCCCAGGCCCATCATCTTGGAACATTTGTCGAATGCCTCCCCTACGGCGTCGTCAATGGTCTGTCCGAGAATCTCGTAGTCCAGAGGGCTGTTCACCTTGACTATCTGGGAGTTGCCTCCTGAAACGAGAAGACAGAGATAAGGGAATTCCGGGTGACGGTTCTCCTGTCCGTACTGCTTGACGAAACCTGCCAGGATGTGTCCCTGGAGATGATTGACCATGACTATAGGGATGTCGAGGGATATGCTCAGGGCCTTGGCGAAAGAAGTCCCGACAAGAAGGGAGCCGAGCAGCCCCGGACCCCTCGTGAATGCAATGGCAGTCAGATCACCGGGAGCCACTCCGGCTTTCGCAAGAGCCTGGCTCACGACAGGTACGATATTCTGTTCATGCGCCCTCGAGGCAAGTTCCGGCACGACTCCGCCGAAATCCTTGTGAACCTGCTGGCTCGCTATCACATTGGACAACAGGTAGCCGTCCTTGATCACTGCGGCCGAAGTATCGTCACATGACGACTCAATTCCGAGAATAATATCTGAATGCTCCATACATCAAAAAGCTGAGGTCCTTGCGGACATTTCCTGCAAAGATAATCATTTAGATGCTGTTTTGAAACATAACTTGAGTGCAAAGTTGCAGTTCATTGTCAGATATTTATTAACTTTGTAAGATATGCCGGAGGGCTTCCGGAAGATCATTTAAATTGGAAAGGCTTATCAAAAAGGCAGCTAAAATATTATACCTCATAGGGATAGCATTGGTGACGGTCATCATCGCCGCCGGTATTGCCGTGCAGGCACCGGGAGTACAGACAAGGGCTGCGAGGAAGGCCATCTCCATGATAAGCGACAAGATTGACGGCAGGATAGAGGTCGGGAAGATACACGCCAATCCATTCAAGGCTGTGGTAATCAAAGATATAGCCATTATCGACACAAACCCTTTCACCGACAGTGCCGGCAATGTTGCATGCGACACTCTTTTCCGTGCCGAATATATCACTGCCACATTCGGGCTGAAGAGTCTTCTTGGAGGCGCGGGCTTCCACCTGAACACGGCCACAGTCGAGAACGCCATGATGTACCTGTCCATCGAACCGGGAGACAGCATTTCCAGCAGCAACAATCTAAAGCGCATTTTCAGGCTGAAGAAGAGGACTGAGGAAAAGGAGAAAAGCGACAAGGAGGTATTCTCCATATCCAAAGTCAGGATCAGGAACATGGCTTTCCTCATGGAAAATTTCCGAAAGGACCAGTCCAAGTTCGGCGAAGGAGGAATAAACTGGTTCGACATGGAAGTCAGGGACATAAATATAAGCGGAAGGAAGCTCAGGATGAAGGGACCGGTGATGTCGGGACTATGCGACAGCCTCTCATTCAGGGAGAAAAGCGGCTATGTGTGCCGGCGGATTTCCGGAGAAGCCACGGTCGGAAACGGAAAGACTTCCATCACCTCGCTTCATATCGCCGACAATTGGTCCGACATATATTTCCCGGAATTCGTGATGACTTATGAGAACACCGCATCCTGGTCGGAATTCGTGACAGCCGTCAGGATGACCGGACATATAGACCGGAGCCACGTAAGTCTCGGAACAATCGGATACTTCGCCCCTTCACTAGCCGGAAAGACGATGGAGGCAGACCTGGACGGGGATGTGGACGGATTCGTCAGCAGACTGTCACTCAAGGGATTGAACATAGCCACTCCCGGCCTGTCCGGAAAAATCAGCGGAACTGTCAATGGGCTTCCGGACGTGGAGGACATGATCATATCAGCTGACATCCGGAATCTCGGGTTCACTTCCGCCGGCCTGGAAGACTTCATCTGCGGATGGGCACCTTCCACGAATCTCGGAATGTCCCGTTTCTGCGAAGGCGAGATGCTCACTTTCAACGGAAAACTGAACGGCAGACTGAATGATTTCCGGGTGGCCGGCAATATCGGCGGAGGTATCGGGTCGGCAAGCACGGACCTCAACATCAGGAACCTGATCCGGAAAGACCGGCCCATGGACATCGGGGGCAGGATAATCACAGACGACCTGAATATCAGGAAGGTACTCGGCAGCGGGCCTGTAGATGAATGCAGCCTCAGGACCTCGGCCACGGCAAGAATCGGGAAAGACACCACGGAGCTGAGCATTGACTCACTCTTCGTGGACAGGCTGAACATGAATGACTACGACTACTCCGGAATTGTTGCGGCCGGCAAGTTCAGCGGCAACACCTTCGACGGAAGAATCGTCTGCAGCGACCCGAACCTGAATTTCCTGTTCCAGGGAATTTTCACATTCTCCACGAAGACCAGGAACGCGATTTACCAGTTCTACGCCAATCTGGGATATGCCGACCTGAATGCGCTCAATATCGACAAGAGGGGGATTTCGCGCGTAAGCCTCAGCACGCAGGCGAATTTCACCAGAATCAGCGGAGAGGACATCATAGGCAACATTGACATCCGGAACATCATGCTGGAAGACGAGCACGGCAGGCACGACATCGGGGACATCGGCATTGCCTCGCTTACCAACAACGACATCAACCGCATACGTTTCACTTCGAGATTCGCAGACGCATCCTATTCCGGAAGCAAGTTCCTGGCAAGCTTCATCCGCGACATTCAGGCCGCCACGACCATGAAAGCCCTTCCGTCTCTCTACACCGGAGAGCAGTGTGCATGGGAAAACAATCATTACGACCTCGCCCTGAATTTCCACGACAGCCGGGACGTCCTTTCATTCTTCGCTCCGGGCACTTATATCGCAGACAGCACATCATTGAAACTCAGGCTGGAACGAGACGGAAAGCTGAGCGCAGACCTCAAATCGGGAAGAATAGCATACAACGACAAATACATCAAGGACCTGAAACTCTCGGTCAGGAATCCGGAGAAAGCATTGGCAGCCACCCTCAAGGCAGGAGAAATCTCCGCAAGGCCGATAATGATGAAGGCGGCATGCCTGGGAGTGGAAGCCTGCGATGATTCCTTGCGACTTTCATACTATTATGACAACACCCGGGGAAAACAAGAGGGAAACAGAGGATCCCTGAGCATGGACGGAAGGCTATTCCGCAATGAGGCAGGAAAACTCTCGGCCAGCGCCGTAATACTGCCTTCTTCGATAATGTTCAACTCGACTCAATGGGCGATAAAGTCCAGGGAGCTCATCTACGGAGACGCCTCCGCGAGCATTGACGGCTTCAGCATATCCAGCCACAACCAGTCCATCAAGGTGGACGGAGGATGGGCGAAAGAAAAGAGCGACACCCTCGGCATCGCATTGGACAGATTCGGTCTGGAATTACTCAACAGCCTGACATCCAAGGATATGGGCATTGCCGGCAAGGTAACCGGAAAGGCGATGATAATATCTCCTACAATGGAAAGCGCAGGTATACTGCTGAATCTGCTTTGCGACTCCACTGCATTCGCAGGACGGAACATGGGAACACTCCGGCTCGCAAGCGTGTGGGAAGAGGAAGCACGCAAGTTCAATATTGTCTGCAGGAATCTCATCGAAGGCAGGCAGACCATCAACCTGATGGGAGACTATTATCCGTCATCAAAGGAAATTGCCGGAAATATTGACCTTGCGGGAACTGACCTGGGCTATGCCGCGCCATTCCTCAATACGGTATTCTCCGACATAGGCGGTGCTGTCTCCGGAAAAATCAGGTTCAGCGGTCCCGTATCCGCGCTGGAGATATCAAGCGAAGGGCTTGTACTCGACCGGGCAAAACTGAAAGTGGCATTCACCGGCGTGGAATACACGGCAACAGGACCTGTCAGCCTGAATTCCTCCGGAGCGACTTTCGAAAAGGTGAACATCTCAGACAGGTACGGTGCAGGCGGGACAGTAAGCGGAGGCATAGGGTGGAACCATTTCAAGGACATGAACTTCGGTACGCACATCGATTTCAACAGGATGCTCGTCCTGGACACCGGTGAAGCGGACAACTCGACTTTCTACGGCAACCTTCATGCGACCGGCAACATGGACATCACCGGACCGCTGAACGCTCTTCTGTTGAGCGCGACCGCAAGGACGGCAAAGTCCGGGGCCCTGCACATTCCGTTGGGAGGCTCGGAATCTGCCGGAGTATCCAACCTCCTGACCTTCAAGGAGCCTGAAACGGTAAGGATTGTGGATCCTTATGACGAGATAGTCAAGAAGATGAAGACCAAGGAGAAGAAACCGGGGGACCTCGCCGTGAAGTTGAGGGTCACTGCAACGCCTGAAGTCGAAGCGGACATCGAGATTGACAAGGCTTCCGGAAACGTCCTTACCGGCAGCGGCAACGGCCTGATTGATCTGGACATACGGCCGAGCAAAGGGGTTTTCAGCATCAACGGCAACTACAACATAACCCAGGGCAATTTCCATTTCGTGGCCCTTGGCATTGCCAAAAGGGACTTCAGCATACTGGACGGCAGCACCGTCAGGTTCAACGGTGATGTGATGGACAGTGACCTGGACATCAATGCCGTATACAAGACCAAGGCCTCAATCGGCACTCTCATCGCAGACACCACGTCAACGGCGACGAGAAGGCTGGTGGAATGCCAGATATCCATCAGCGACAAGATCAGGAATCCGCGGCTCGGCTTCGCGATAAACATCCCGGACCTCGACCCGACCACGCAGGCAAGGGTGGAATCCGCCCTTAACACCCAGGACAAGGTACAGAAACAGCTTCTGGCACTGCTGATTACGAACAGTTTCATACCTGACGAGCAGTCAGGCGTGACGAACATGACATCATCCACATTGTATTCCAACGTCACGGAGATAATGGCCGGGCAGCTGAACAATATCCTGCAGAAACTGAACATCCCGTTAGACTTCGGACTGGACTACCAGCAGAACATGAGCGGCACGGACATTTTCGACGTGGCCCTGTCCACCGCATTGTTCAACAACAGGGTAATCGTGAACGGGACCCTCGGCAACAGGCAGTTCGACACAGGTAGTTCCGGCAGCGAATTCGTAGGTGACCTGGACATTGACGTGAAGCTCACCAATTCGGGAGCGCTGAGACTGAATCTCTTCTCGCATTCGGCCGACCAGTACACGAATTATTTGGACAACTCCCAGCGCAACGGGCTCGGACTTACCTACCAGAAGGAATATGACCGCACCGGAGATTTCTTCAGGAATCTGTTCAAGGGGCGGAAGAAACGCCAGGAGGCCGAAGCCGCAAGGCAGCAGGAACTGATGAATCAGGAGAAAGTGAAAATCGTCATCGGGCCGGACGGGTCCGGGGACAAAAAAAGGAAGAAAAATGCAAAATAACGCAAAAGGAAGGCTTTTCCTAATACCCTCCCCTCTCGGGGACAATGACCCGCGCGAAGTGATTCCGGAAGGAGTCCTGTCATTGCTTCCGAAAATCAACATATATGTCGTGGAGGCAGTGAGGACTGCCCGGAGATATCTCTCGGCAGCCGGACTGAAAGGCCATATACAGGATCTGGATTTCCATGAACTGAACGAGCACACCACGCCAGCGGAAGTCGAGGCTCTGATACCATTGTTCGACGGAGGGCAGGATGTGGGGCTGATAACGGAGGCGGGGCTGCCGGCAGTGGCGGATCCGGGTTCACAGCTCGTGAAACTTTGTCACCGCCACGGTATTGAGGTGGTACCGATGTCAGGCCCTTCATCCCTGATGCTGGCTCTCATGGCTTCAGGCCTGAACGGACAGTCATTCGCATTCATGGGATATCTCCCGGCCAAGACGGATGAACGAAGGCAGGCTCTCAGGACCATAGAGAAGCATTCCGCTGCAGCCCGGCAGACAAAAATCTTCATCGAGACACCTTACAGGAACGATTCGCTGCTGGCCGACATCCTTTCGGTATGCCAGCCTTCCACGGAATTGTGCCTTGCCGCTGACATCACCCTGCCGGACGCCACCATCCACACCAGGACCGTGAGCGAGTGGAAACGCTGCAATACCGTGATAGGCAAGCGTCCGTGCGTCTTCCTGATACTTGCACATTGAGATTAACCCCATGAAAGCATCATACATAACATTAGGCTGCAAGCTGAATTATGCCGAAACGGCGACCTACGAACGGGGATTCCTGAAGGCAGGGTTCGAGACCGTGCCATGGAACGGAAAGGCGGACCTGTACGTGGTGAACACATGCTCGGTGACAGGCCAGTCGGACCGCAAATCCAGGAACATCATACGCAAGCTTCACAAGACATCGCCAGAGGCCGCAATCGTGGTGACAGGCTGCTATGCACAGCTCAGGAGGCAGGAGGTGGAAGCCATAGAAGGAGTCAGCCTGGTATTCGGCTCAAATGAGAAAAGTCATTTGGTATCAGACACTCTCGCATTCCTCGAAGGCAGGAAAGCGGCTGTGGAAATGGCTCCGGGGGCATACCCGGATGAGATTTCCGGAGATGTATTCGCCGCATTTTCCGGCGGCGAGGAACGGACGCGGGCATTCCTCAAGATCCAGGACGGGTGCGACAATTTCTGCGCATACTGCACCGTACCTTTCGCAAGAGGCCGCAGCCGAAGCATCAGCATTGAGGAGGCCGTCGGAAATGCCGAAAAAATCGCCGCGTCGGGAATCAGGGAAATAGTGCTGACAGGTGTGAACACGGGAGATTTCGGAAGGCGCTCCGGGGAGAGTTTCCTGGAACTGCTCAAGAGGCTCGACGCCGTGGAGGGGATAGAACGCTACAGGATATCGTCCATAGAGCCTAACCTGATCACGGAGGAGATTGTGGACTGGATAGCTTCGGGAACCAAGTTCCAGCCGCATTTCCATATCCCCCTGCAGAGCGGCAGCGACACCATCTTGAAGGACGTGGGCAGACATTATGACACGGCTTTCTTCGCTGAAAGAATCGACTACATCCGCAAGAAGATGAACCCGGCTCCGGGAGAAAGGAATGCCGACGGGACACTCAAGCCATCGGTATTTTTCGGGATTGACGTGATTGCCGGACTACCGGGAGAGACTGACGAACTGTTCATGGAGACATACAATTTCCTGAAAGACAGGATACGGCCTGCATTCATCCACATCTTCCCTTATTCCAAGAGGCCGGGAACGAGGTCGGCCCTGAGAAAAGACCAGGTTCAGGACTGCGTGAAGACCAAGAGGGTGGAGATGCTTGAAAACCTGTGCAGGGAGCTTCACGACGAATTCACGGCATCCCAGAAAGGGGTGAAGGAGAGAGTGCTTTTCGAGGACAGCTGCCACGACGGGATGATGGGCGGATATACCGGAAATTACATCCGGGTAGAAAGGCCATGGGACCCCGGACTCGCCGGTAAAATCGTGGAGGTGACATTATGAAGGCAAGGCTTACTTTTCTCGGGACAGGGACCTCCCAGGGGGTGCCTATCATAGGATGCCTCTGCCGGGTGTGCAGGAGCAATGACTTGAGAGACAAGCGTCTCAGGTCATCAGCACTTGTAGAATACGAAGGGTTGAAGATTCTGGTGGATGCGGGGCCCGATTTCAGGGTACAGATGCTGAGCCGGGATGTCTCACATTTGGACGCGATTCTCCTGACACACGACCACCGGGACCACACGGGCGGGCTGGATGACGTCCGTTCGCTGAATTACATCGACCAGCGTGCGGCCGAGATTTATTGTGAGCCGAAAGTCCTTGATTCACTGAAGGAAAGCTATAGCTATGCCTTCGCGGAGGACAAGTATCCAGGGGCGCCTGAATGGAGAATACACATCATCGGGGAGGAGCCGTTTTTCGTGGAACCGGCCGATGATGACACTAGGCTCGTATGGGTGCACGACCGGGGATATTGCTACCGCAGACCTGACGGAAGCCTGATTCCTACCGGAAACAGGAGGTGTATTGCAGCAGAGAGCGTACATGAACCTTACGGCCCGGACGGAGGTCCTTCCGGCAATGCAGTATCATCCACCGGAAAAGGAGTGGAGATAATTCCGGTGAGGGGGATGCACGACAAGATGCCCGTCCTGGGATTCCGTTTCGGCAACATAGCTTATCTCACTGACATGAGTTCAATTCCGGAGAGCGAATTCGGAAAGCTGCGCGGTCTGGAGCATGTCACACTGAATACCGTAGGCTACAAGCCTCATCATTCTCATTTCTCCCTGTACCAGGCTATTGACATTGCCCGGAAAATAGGGGCCCGGCATACTTGGCTAACTCATCTCTCTCACACGTTCCCTTCCTGGCCGGATTTTGCAGCCAGCCTGAAGGAACTCGCCCCGGACATTGACATTCTCCCGGCCTATGACGGACTGGTGATCGAAGGCTGAATCACCGGCGTTCTGCCATTGCAGCCTTCTCTTCGGCGATTATCTTTTCCATTTTCTCATATCCCGTGGCAGGACGGTTCCAGAGCAATGCCAGGATGGCGGCGCCTACGAGACCGAATATGACTGAAAGAAGGAAAACCATGTTCCAGCCGTGAGCGCTTTCCGCGATAGCTCCGAACACGATTCCCGACACAATCGGGGAAAGATAGCAGAACAGGCCGCAAATACCATTGGCGGTCGCAGCAGCCCTCTTGGTAGCCTGGTTCGAGCAGGCGATTCCGAGAAGGGCCTGCGGGCCGTAGATGAAGAATGCCGACAGGACGATGAATGTCACGGTCAGGAAAACATTGTCGGCAGGTGCAAGCCAGAACACCAGCATGCAGAGAGCCGCGAGAAGTGTGCAGATCGCGCTGGTGCGCACTGCCCTGCCCTTGAAGAACCTGTCGGTCACCCAGCCGGCCAGAAGCATTCCGAGAATTCCGCCGACAATCTCCATTGCTCCGACCACGCTCGCAGCCACAGTGATATCCAGGCCTTTGTATTGGGTAAGGATGGTCGAGCCCCAGTCGAGGATGGTGAACCGGATGATATAGACGAAGAAGTCAGCTATGGAGATAATCCAGATGACAGGATTCCTGAGAACCATTTCCCTGATGCTCCTGCGATATATTCTCTTGGTCAGTTCCGGACTTTCTTCCTCCACGGCTTTCTCCTGGCCGTCAGCATTTTCCGCAGCGTCAATCTCCTCCACGGAAGGGAGGCCAATCGATGCAGGCTCATTCCTGAGCCCGAAGAATATCATTGCGGCACCGAGGATGGCGAGGATTGCAGGCACCCAGAAGCACCATTGCCATGCGGCATTGGTATATTTGCCGAGAATTGCACCCACGAGCAGGGCGAGAAGTCCGGCTCCGATGGAGTGGGATGCATTCCAGAGGGACTGTTTGGTGGCAAGCTCGGAAGGCCGTATCCAGTAAGCCATGAGTGACGAGCAAGGAGGATAGCCCATACCCTGTAGCCAGCCGTTGACAAGCCAGAGGGAGCCCATGAGATAGATGAATCCGATGGTGGCCTTCCCTTCAGCGTCGAGGACCGTGAAGAAGGCATTCACGTCAGGGATGAATCCGATGGCAATGTTGACGACAGCTGACAACAGCAGGCCGAGGGCCATGAGTCCTTTCTTGTTGGAAATCCTGTCGGAGAGGAATCCGTTGACAAGACGGGAGATGCCGTAGATGACTCCGTTGAGCGTAAGGAACAGGCCCAGGCGTGTCTTGGTGATTCCGAGCTCGGATTCAAGCGCAGGCATCGCAATGCTGAAATTTTTCCTGACGAAATAGAAGAGCGCATAGCCTATCATCAGGATGATCAGGGTGCGCCACTGCCAATAATTGTACTTCTTCGTTGTTTGCTGGTCCATTATATTACGGTTTTAAAACACTGAGGTAAATATACGTCAAAAACGTTACATTTCAAAGGAGATTGTGCGCCACTTCCACGATTGATGTGGCCCTGAGAAGGCCGGGATGGTCGTATTCCTCCACGATTTCGTGCTGCCAGGTCATCTCGGCCGGGATATAAATGCCCTTGCCGCCGATCTTCAGGACCGGGTCGATGTCGGACTTGAAGGAATTGCCCACCATCAGCATTTCCGATGGAGTGATACCCAGTCTTGCACACAGGTCGGAATAGACCTCGGGAATCTTCTCAGAAACAATGTCCACGAGGTCGAAGAAATGTCCGAGTCCGGAACGGCGCAGCTTGTTCTCCTGCTCAAGAAGCTCCCCCTTGGTCAGGAGAGCGATTCTGTATCTACCTGATTCACTGAGTCGTGTAAGGGTTTCGACAACTCCCGGGAGCGGGATTGCCGGATTGCGCATTATCCTTCGTCCGGCCTCTTCGATGCGCAATATCTGCCCTGCTGTGGCACGTCCTCCGCTGACCCTGACAGCGGTTTCTATCATTGAGAGACAGAATGCCTTGGACCCGTAACCGAGTTCCGGCATATTGTCCATCTCCGTCCGGAAAAGCTCACTGGCAAGCCATTCCCTTTCCCCGAATTCCGCAAGGACATCGAAACATTCCTGCTCGGCCGCCCTGAACAGCGGCTCATTGCTCCACAGCGTGTCATCCGCATCGAAGACCACCGCCTTGATATTGTCGTATTCTGTATTCATAGGGCGCAAAGATACCAAATCGCTTTGGAAAAATGCAGTGAAAAAGGTATTTTTGTCCCGGAAGTGAAACCGGATTCACAACATTGACAAATCTTAATAATCCTTAAAATGGCTAAAGAGATCCGAATAAACAACTCCTGTATCCTCAAGAGGAGACTTGATATCACCGATATCATCGGAAACGAGAACTATGGCATTTCATATCTCGATGAAAACTTTCGCCGCACAGACGATGAAGGTGAAGCTTGTTTCACAGTTCTTTGCGACAAAACTTGCATAGGCAGGGGAGTTCAGGTCAATGGCATAGGCAACAAGAATTCTATTCATCTTGCCGTAAGCCTCCCCTGCACCGAAGAAGAATTCCGGACTATCTTCAGATAATCTGCTACGCATACTCTCCTGCGCCTTATCTTCATTGGCCCAATCAAAACGCCTATAACAAAGTTTCATTTTTGAACTTTTATTCCTATATTTGTCGCATTACATATCAATTTTGAAATGTTGGACAATATATACATGCTGACGGACACAGAACTCTGCAGGAGGATTGGCGCGAAAATAAAATCGGTGCGCCTGAAGCAGAACATGTCGCAGGCCGAACTCGCTGACAAGAGCGATATTTCCATCTCGACCATCAAACGCATGGAGGACGGAGAGCTCAAAAATTTCGAGTCTCTAATCCGCGCCCTTCGCACTTTGGGCAAGCTCGACATCTTCGTCCCGCTCGTCGAAGAGGAGCAATTGAGCCCGAATGAATATTACGAACTGGTCAGCAAAGCCAGCAAACCCAAGCGCAAACGCGCTTCCAAAGGTTACACAAAAGCAAAACAGGAGGAATCGGAATGGTAGATGTAGCCTCAATCTTTTCAGGTTAACCTATACATCATGCTGAACGATATTATATATATACATAATTCCATCGGACCTTACGGCGTCTATATTAATTGGGGTGACACTAGCCATTATATTCGGGTTTGCAATCATAGAAGACCCCAGATTGGAAATCCGGGAAATTAAGCTATCTTTGAGTTGCAGTATGAAATCCGGACAAATATCGTTACATACAGCAGAGGTCAGTATGGAATAACAGGGATTTGGACGAGGGTTTCATGTACTGCAAACAGATTCCATGAAGGATTTTACGAATAATGAAAAAGACAGCACTTATAACAGGAGCCACGAGTGGCATAGGAGAAGCCTGCGCAAGGAAATTTGCGGAGGGAGGATATAATGTAATCATCACAGGCAGAAGGTCGGAAAGGCTGGAAGCGCTCAAGGCAGAGCTTGAAGAAACCGGTGCGAAGGTCAAGACACTAACCTTCGACGTGCGTGATGCCGATGCTGCCGGGAAGGCCATCGGAAGTCTCGGGGAGGAATGGAGCACAATCGACGTTCTCGTCAACAATGCCGGCCTCGCCCTCGGTCTCGACAAGGAGCACGAAGGCAGCATGGAAGACTGGAACACAATGATTGACACCAATATAAAAGGCCTCCTGACAATGACCCGACTGATAGTTCCGGGAATGGTCAGAAGAAATAGCGGACACGTCATCAACATCGGAAGCGTTGCAGGAGATGCAGCCTATGCCCGAGGCAATGTATATTGCGCTACCAAGGCCGCAGTCAAGACCATCACGGACGGTCTGAGAATCGACCTGGCAGACACAGCAGTCAGAGTGACCAACATCAAGCCAGGATTAGTTGAAACCGAATTCAGCAAAGTACGCTTCCATGGTGACGAAGAACGTGCCGACAACGTCTACAAAGGCATCAAGCCATTGACCGGCACCGACATAGCCGACGTAGTCTTCTACGCAGCCTCCGCTCCTGCACACGTACAGATTGCCGAAGTCCTCATCCTCGCCACCCACCAGGCCAGCGGCTCAGTTATCGTCCGGCAATAATTGGAAATATCCCTTCGTAAACGCGTCAGGGAAAAGAAACTTGGATTCCCTGTCTGTGAATTGCACAATTATATACTTCTGGTCCAGGAGTTTTATAGTCCCCGGGCCAAAGCTTTTGTGCATTACAATATCACCAACATTGAGATTTTCCCAAGGT
>SFNZ01000056.1 GCA_004552615.1 Bacteroidales bacterium
GCACACTGGCTATGCAGAGAGACAAAAGAGGCAAAGCCTCAGAGAGTGAGTTACTAAATGGCTGCCTAATAAGAGGCAGCCATAAGTATATATTAACGGACACCGCCCGGTTAAGCGGGAGAAAGGAGCCATCATGGCAGAATTTACAGTTATCAATACGCAGGAGGAGTTCGATGAGCGAATCAAGGAACGACTTCAGAGGGAGGCGGCAAAGTATGAGAAATACACTTCGCCGGAAGGTCTGGAAAAGATTAATGCCGAACATAAGAAGGAGATCGACAAGCTCAACGAGACTATCACAAAACACAAGAAGGACATCGCAGACAGGGACGCAAAGATCAAGGGTTACGAGACCGACTCGGCAAAAACGAGAATCGCCCGCGAGACAGGCCTGAGTTATGAGGCCATTGATTATATCCAGGGAAGCGATGAGGAGGCCATGAAGAAGAGCGCAGAAGCGCTGAAGGCTCTCATTGGAAGCGGCAAGTCCGCGCCTCCTCTGGGAGATCCTGAACCGGCACCGAGTTCGGATCCGACAGCGGCGGCATGGAGCAGTTTTTCGAAAGAATTAAGTACAGAGTAAAGGAGAAAAAGAAATGCCAAACTATATTGTAAATGCAAACACAAAATTCCCGACTCAGATCGTATCTGACATGTTCGCGAAGGTCAACGGCAGATCCAGCATCGCAAAGCTGTCTGCGCAGAAGCCAATTCCGTTCAGCGGAGCAACCGAAATGGTATTCACCATGGACGGCAAAGCTCAGATCGTCGGCGAAAGCGGCAAGAAGGACAAGGGCGAAGCAAACGTCGAACCAGTAGTGATTAGACCTCTGAAGTTCCTCTATCAGACAAGAGTATCAAACGAGTTCATGACCATGTCCGAAGAGGCAAGAATCCCTGTTTTGCAGAACTTTGCAGACGGATTCTCAAAGAAGATCGCAGAAGGTCTCGACATCGCCGCATTCCACGGCCTGAACCCGTACACAATGACTGCAGCGACACAGGTTGGCACCAACCACTTTGACGCAGCGGTAACAGGAAACACTGCAACGTTCGTAGCAGCGACCGCTGATGATGTTATCGACGCTCTGATCCAGGCGGTTGTAGCAGACGGCGGAGTTGTCAACGGAATCGCACTCTCTCCGACTGCAGGAGCTGCACTTGCAGCGATCAAGGTCAACGGCGTAGTTCAGTATCCGGAATTCAGATTCGGACAGAACCCGGACAACTTCTACGGTATGAAATCCGACGTCAATCCGACCGTATCCATGGCAGCGTCTGGGGCGGGATCGGTAGACCACATCATCCTGGGAGACTTCCAGAACGCATTTAGATGGGGCTATGCAAAGAATGTACCGCTCGAGATCATCGAATACGGCGATCCTGACCAGACAGGACGTGACCTGAAGGCATACAACGAGATCTGTCTGAGATCCGAAGCATTCATCGGATGGGGAATCCTCGATGCTGACAGCTTCGCAAGAGGTACCGTGACAGGATAAGGAGGACGGAATGGAGTTCAGAAACAAGAAGACAGGGACTGTCGTTGAGACAAAGGTCGAACTGACAGGAAACTGGGAACTGGTAAAAAAACCGAAGAAGGAATCGGAGAAGAAACCTAAAGAGCAGGGCGGAGATGAAGAATGAAAACCTATGCGACCATAGACGACGTCCGTCAGCTGTGGCGTGAGATGACTACGGAAGAGACGAACAAGGCAGGGCATCTGCTGGAAGTCGTCTCTGCAAGCCTGAGATCTGAAGCGAAGAAGGTAGGAAAAGACCTCGATGCGATGCTCGAAGCAGACGAAGATCTGCAGATTGTAGCGAAATCTGTGACGGTGGATGTGGTCGCGAGGACGCTGATGACTTCAACGAATAGTGAGCCGATGACGCAGGTGACGGAGTCGGCTCTCGGCTATTCTGTGACAGGGACATACCTGACACCGGGAGGCGGACTGTTCATTAAGAAGTCAGAGCTGGCGAGACTCGGCCTGAGAAGACAGAAATATGGAGTGATGGATCTTTATGGGTATGATCAAGGGAATAACGATCAAACTGTATGAAAAGACTAAGACTGGAGAGGATGCCTTCGGACATCCTATATTCGAAGAAACTCCGGTCGAGGTCAACAATGTTTTGGTGGCGCCAGTGACGTCGGAGGCCATTATAACCGACCAGGATCTTCAGGGGAAGAGAGAGGTCTATCAGCTGGCCATTCCGAAGGGAGACACGCACGAGTGGAGAAACAGGAAGGTCGAATTCTTCGGGAAAACATTCAGAACGGTGAATGTCCCGGAAGAAGGAATCGAGGACCTGATCCCGCTCGACTGGAACAAAAAAGTGAAGGTGGAACGGTATGAGTAAAACAAGGTTCAAATGGAAATGGTCGGGGTTTGATGAGGTCAGAAAGAGCGACGGAGTCAAACAGGCCTGCAGAGAGCATGCGACAAGGCTCCAGGCGAGAGCCGGAGAAGGATATGTCGTGGAAGACAGAAACTATCCGGAAAGAGCCGGAGCAGCAGTCAGACCAGATACGCCGGAAGCATACAGAGACAATTTGGAGAACAACACGCTCCTGAAACTAATCTATTAAGCAGGTGAGATGATGATCGAAAAAACTGTACTTGATTATCTGAAAGGGACTCTCACAGTCCCGGTTTGGATGGAAATACCGGAAGGGGAAACCCTTCCGGATAAATACGTTCTGATGGAGAAAACGGGGAGCCGGAGCAGGGACCACATCAGATCATGCACGCTGGCGTTGCAGTCTCATGCAAAACGCATGGCAGACGCAGCCAGTCTGAATGAAGAGGTGAAACAGGCCATGGACGACCTGATCTCACTGAACGAGATCTGCAGATCGCAGCTCAACTCCGACTACAACTTCACAGACAGGAGCAAAAGAATATACCGGTACCAGGCGGTATATGATGTGACACACTACTGAGAAAGGAGACTAAGCAATGCCAGCAAATGCACAGCTGACATCTGTGGGAAAGCCTAAAATCGGCGGAGCAGTGTTCAGAGCACCGCTCGGAACTGCACTCCCGACAGATGCAAAAACAGCCCTCTCGGAGGCCTATATCAACATGGGATACGTCAGCGACGAAGGCATGACGAATTCGAAGTCTAGAGAGAGCACGGAAATCAAGGCCTGGGGCGGAGATAAGGTCAGAGACGCTCAGACGTCAAAGACAGATACATTCCAGGGCAAGTTCATCGAACAGCGCAACCTGGAGGTCCTGAAGGCCGCCCACGGTGACGATAACGTGAGCGAATTGAGCGGAATGATCACAATCCGCGAGAACGCAAAAGAACTCGACAAAGCGGTCTGGGTCATTGACCAGATCCTCAACGAGGGATATCTGAAGAGGATCATCATTCCGGAAGGGATGGTAACAAACGTCGGCGACGTGACGTACAAGGACGATGAAATCATCGGATATGATCTCACAATATCAGCATATCCGCACGCAGAATATGAGAATGACACTCACAGAGAGTTCATCGAAGCAGGCGAATAAGGAGGTAGAATCATGCGAAGTGGGACAACATCATCCGGGTTCAAGTTCAAAATCGACGAAGTGGACCTGAATGACATGGAGTTCATCGAGCTCATGGCAGAAGCGGAAGAAAACCCGCTGAAATATCCGAAGATGGTGGAGAGAATGCTCGGAAAGGAGCAGAAGAAAAAACTCTATGACCACGTCAGGACAAAGGAAGGGCGAGTCCCTCCGGACGCCATCGACAAGGAAGTGGAAGAAATCTTCATCCTCGCAGGAGAAGACGCAAAAAACTCAGAATCCTCGCCCGCATGATCGCAGTAGATGAAAACGCCCTGATATGCGATTTCGCCGAAACATATAACATCTATGATTATAGGTCGCTCCCAGTCAAACTGGCGGCGACCTATTCTGCTGGTTTACGAGAAAATAGCAGGATCAAGATGAGTTTGAGAGGCGACACACTGGGCGATAGCGACAGGTCACTCATGGCGATGATATACGATGCGCTGGCCATGCTCGGATGGATAGGAGACGGAGAACCGCCGTCAATGCTGAAAGCAATGTACGGCGAGCTCCCGGAAGCGCCAACGGCGACGAAGGAAATCAAATCTTTTGATACGCCGGAGGACTACGAGCGGGCGAGGAAGGAAATGATAGAAAGGAGGAAGTGATGCCAGATGTAGGTACTGCTTATCTGCAGATAGTGCCGTCGATGGACGGAGTTCCCGGAAGTATCCGGAGAGGGCTCGGCGGTGAAGCGGACGCCGCAGGCGTGATGGCCGGCGGAAGGATATCCGGAAAAATCAAGGGAGCACTGGCCGCTTCCGGCATAGGTGCGGCACTGGGTGCCGGACTTGCTAAGTCGATAAAAACAGGAGCAAACCTGGAGCAGGCGATTGGAGGCATCGAGACGCTGTTCAAGGATAGCGCCGATGAAATGATCAAGAATGCCGATAACGCGTTCAAAACTGCGGGCATTTCCGCGAATCAGTACATGGAACAGGCAACGTCGTTCTCGGCGTCACTCCTGCAGTCTGTGGACGGAGACACGCAGAAAGCGGCGAAGGCAGCCGATCAGGCGATCATCGATATGTCTGATAATGCAAACAAGATGGGCACGAATATCCAGGATATTCAGAACGCCTATCAGGGTTTTGCGAAACAGAACTACACCATGCTTGACAACCTGAAGCTGGGCTATGGTGGAACAAAGACGGAGATGGAGAGACTTCTCGCGGACGCGGAAAAGATCTCCGGCCAGAAATATGATATCAACAATCTCAGCGATGTATACGAGGCGATTCACGTGATCCAGGAAGAAATGGATATCACAGGTACGACTTCGAAAGAGGCGGCGAGTACGCTGTCCGGATCCTTCTCGTCAATGAAAGCGGCGGCGGAGAATTTCCTGGGCGATCTAGCACTCGGACGAAATGTCGGTCCTGCGATGGTGGACCTCGCAGAGTCCGCTGGGACTTTTCTTTTTGATAATCTGCTGCCGGCTGTCGGAAGAGTATTTGCATCTCTTCCGCAGGCAATCTTTGCACTGGTACAGACAGGACTCCCGAAATTTATGGCATCGGGGTCAGAGATGGTGATGGGGCTCGTGTCGGGAATCCAGACTGCAGGGCCACAGCTCGCGAAGAAAATCCCGGAACTGGTGCAGCAGGGAATGGACGCAATATCACAGAATCTGCCGAATATCATGGCAAAGGGCAGAGATATGATTGTCGGACTCGTGCAGGGAATCACGAGCAACCTTCCGGCGTTCATCGACACGGTAAGTAACATCGTATCGAAGATTCCAGACTTTTTGAAACAGAATCAGCCGAAAATAGCAGCAGAAGGAGGAAAGCTGATCGGACAGCTGGCGGTAGGATTAATAAAGAACCTGCCGAAGATCATAGTGGCAGTCGCAAAACTGGGATTGACGATTATTTCCACGATACTGAAAAATATTCCGGCGATGCTTAAAACAGGGAAAACTCTCGTGTTTAACTTTGCGAAAGGCCTCGGAGGAGCAGCTCTTGCCGCAGTTAAGTCTGCTGCTAAGAAGATAGTAACAGGCCTCATCTCGCCGATAAGCACGATAGGAGGCAAGATCAGAGGATATGTCGACAAGGTCAAGTCGCTGATGTCGTTTTCCGGGCTCTCGTCAAAAGTGCGCGGCATTTGGAACAGCGTAAAGAGCGCCATCACAGGCCCGATCGAAAGTGCGAAAAACACAGTATCCAGGATTATAAAGAAGATAAAAGGCTTCTTTCCTCTGGGAGGAGGCAAACTGTTCACTGGGATCAAGCTCCCGCATTTTACTGTAAAAGGCGGTAAGTTCCCGTTCGGCGTAGCCGGTAAGGGTTCTCTCCCAAAATGGAATGTAAGCTGGTACCGGAAGGCGGAAGACACGCCATACCTGTTCACGAAGCCAACGGCATTCGAAACAAGAGTGGCGGGCGAGCACAATGACGAGATCATGTACGGCCGCAGGAATCTTATGAATGACATCAGCGAAGCGGTCAAGGATAAGAGCAGCGCAGTGGTACAGAATTTCTATATCACAGTTAATGGCGCGCAGGATCCGGAGGAGTATATGAAGGGCCTCATGAGAAGGGCAAAGATGGAAGCGAGGGCAGTATAAAATGGCAAAAACTCCAAAGACAAAAAAGCCAACAGGCCTGAGCATAAAAAGAGACGGCCGAAAATTCACATTTGAGTGGAAAATCGGAGACAAAGACTATGGAGACGGCCAGCAGCTGCAATGGAGGCTGAGCTGTTGGAAAACTGGAAGCTGGCAGAAGGAAACGGTAGGAACATCTGTAAAATCCAAGGCTGTTTATATAGATCTGGACACGGTATATCCGACAACAGTAAACAAGGCCACATCGATCACGTTCAGAGTCAGAGGAAACCGGAAGAAGTACAAATCCGGCAAAAAGGCCGTGAACCCAACTCTCTCCGACTGGTCGAGCAAGTCGTTTGATATCAGCGAGCCGAACAAGCCAACGGTCACAGCAACACTAGACGAGACACTGCAGAACGTGACGACATTCGCCTGGGAGACTGAGACGTCAGAGACGGACGGGAGATACTTCAGAGATGTAGAATGGCAGTCAATACTAGTGCAGGACTGCGAGGAGACGGATGGCGCAAAGTTGAATTGGGACAGCAATGCGCTGGGATGGCTCACAGAAACAGGCTCTGCGTCGGGCAGCAACACGATCACAGAAGATACGGCTCTGATAGCAGGGAAGTCTTTCACGAGGTGGTTCCGCATAAGAGCAAGAGGCCCTGCCGGGGCATCAGACTGGCAATATGGGAAGCATGTCTATTCGCAGTGCTATCAGGCAAAGGTTGGAACGGCAACGGCCAACGAGACGGAAGCGAACGGCTTCATCTGCAGCGTAGACTGGGATGCGACAGGGAACGCATCGAACCCGATCGACCAGACGACGGTGCAGTATGCGATCGTGGTTCCGGATGCCGGCCTGACCTGCCCGAGCGGAGCGAGCTGGCAGGATGCGAACATATCGAAAGATACTGCAGATTCAGACAAAGCGGTTTTCTCTGTCGACGACACTTTGCATGGTGATGAGTGTCTATTTATAAGAGTCAACACGAAGCACGATGCGTATACAACATACGGCAGAGCGACGCTTGCAGCTGTCGGTCGTCTGAAGAACCCGTCAGGCGTATCGGTACAGACAGACGATGTGACACACCGAGCGACGATCGCCGCTACGAATAACTCAGACGTCGAGGACTCATTCCTTGTGGTTGAATACATGGGATCGTCAGATCCGACTGGAAAATTTATCTGCGGCATCATACCGAAAGGCTCGACGAGCGTAACGGTGCAGGGGCCGGACTGGTCCTCAGAATCCCAGGTCGCGTTCGGAGTGCGTGCGGTTGTCGGAAGTTATCAGCAGATTACAAGATCAGACGGAGCGACATGCTATGCCGTCACCGAAAAAATGAGATCTGCAGAGACCGTCTGGGACGGAGGGACCGTTCCGCAGGCTCCGGGCAACGTGACAGCATCCGCGACGGAGATACCCGGAACGATTAGAGTGATATGGGACTGGACGTGGAACAATGCGAACAGCGCGGAGATCTCATGGTCAGATCATCCGGATGCGTGGGAATCGACGGATGAACCAAGCAAATACAGTATCGATCACATCCATGCTGCCCAGTGGAATATCTCCGGGCTGGAAACAGGGAAAACCTGGTATATAAGAGTACGGCTCATCAATAAAGTCGGAGAAAACGAGACGTTCGGCCCGTGGTCGGATGCGATAACGATAGACCTGTCATCGGCGCCGAGCGTGCCGGTGCTTTCGCTGTCTCCGGGAACTATAACGGAAGACGGCAGTGTGGTCGCGTCCTGGGCGTATTCCACGACAGACGGAACCGCGCAGGCATATGCCGAAATATGTGAAGTCTCCGTGAACGCAGGCGTGATCACATACGGGGACGTTATAGCGCATGTGGAAACGGCGCAACATATAGCCATCAAGGCAGAAGATGTCGGATGGCAGGCGGGAGAGACACACGGTCTGGCGGTCCGTGTCGTTTCCGCATCTGGAAGAATATCAGACGACTGGAGTGATCCGGTATATGTCCATGTGGCGCAGCCGCTGACCGCAAGCATCGAGAGCACGTCTCTCGTGTTAAAGACGGTTCCGGACGATGAAGAGGCTGGAACCACGAGAAGCGACCTATCTCTGACAGAGCTCCCGCTAGCTGTGACGGTGTTGGGAGCCGGAACAGGAGGCGAAACGACCGTATCGATCCAGAGGGCGGAAGAGTATCACATAATCCGTCCGGACGATCAGATATCAGACGGGCACATGGGAGAAGTGGTGGCAGAGGTCCTGCAGATGGGAGAAAATCCGATTTCGATCGGCGCGGATGATATATCCGGATATCTCGACGACGGAGCGCAGTATCTGATAAAGGCAACAGTCAAAGACGGGTATGGGCAGTCAGCGACAGATGAGATTCTGTTCACTGTTCACTGGAATCACCAGGCGCTTGTCCCAAAAGCAAAGGTACAGATGAATCAGGCAGAATATGTCGCGTTCATTACTCCAATCGCGCCGGAAGGAACGGCTGCCGGTGATACGGTGGATATTTATAGGCTGTCAACAGATAAGCCGGAACTGATTATAAAAGACGGCTCCTTCGGAGTCACATATGTGGATCCGTATCCGGCTATCGGAGAATCCGGAGGACACAGAGTCGTTTTCAAAACGGCGAATGGAGACTATATCACGGAAGATGGACAGATTGCATGGATAGACCTGGGATATGATGACTTTGACTGCCTAGAATCGGCGTTCAACATCCTCGACTTTGATGATGAGCAGATCATGTTTGTTTACAACACGGACATCTCGAACTCCTGGAAAAAGGATGTGAAGATCACAGAGTATCTGAACGGTTCTGTCCAGGGCGACTGGAATCCTGCTGTGAGAAGGAACGCAAATGTTAGCATGGTCGTGCTCGTAGACGAAGAACAGGAGACGATCGAAGCGATGCGCAGACTCGCCGAGTATCCGGGAATCTGCCACATAAGAACTAAGGACGGTTCCTCGTTCGCAGCCGATATTCAGGTCAAGGAAGACCGGAAATACAGTGAAGGACACAAACTGGCAGCATATGCTCTGGAAGTGTCCAGAGTAGAGTCGGAAGAGTATGACGGCATCACATATGCAGAATGGAAAGGATAAGCCATGGACTGGAGCAAAGGATTCAGCGCATCATACTACATGGCCATTGTAGATAAAAGAACATGGAATGATATCTCCCGCCTGGAAATAACCGGCGGGAATATTTCTCGTTATATCACAGGGCTGCGGGAATCTGCAGACATTGATTGCCCGGGATATAAGCCTGGAGAGGAACGATGGATCAGGATCTGGCTCGACGCAAGGCAGAGAGGGAGCTCGGCGCACGAAGCACTCTTCACAGGGCTGGCATGTTCGCCAGCGATAAAGATTGACGGAACAGCTCGTGAAGTGCCGCTGGAATGCTATTCCGTACTGAAACCTGCAGAAGATTATCTCCTGCAGAGGGGCTGGTACGCTCCTTCAGAGGCGAATGGGGCAGAGATGGTCAGGGATATGCTGCGAAGTACGATACCGGGTCCTGTGGTCATAGAGGGGACTTCTCCTTGCCTTCAGCAGGCAATCATAGCAGAGGACGGAGAGTCAGCGCTGACAATGGCGGACAAGATACTGGACGCGATAGGATGGCGCATCACAATCAACGGAATGGGAGTGGTCACGATCTGCGAGCAGGCGGACTCACCGTCCGCGGAATTCGGCAATGAGTTCGACGTACTCGAAACGGCGGTCGAGATAGAGAATGACTGGTTCGACTGCCCGAATGTATTCCGAGCGGTTTCTGATGATATGACAGCGGTGGCAAGAGATGACTCGGAGGTGAGTGCACTCTCGACTGTGGTCAGAGGCAGAGAAGTGTGGATGGAGGAAACGAATTGCGATATGAACGACGGAGAATCCATCGAAGAGTATGCACTGAGAAGACTGAAGGAAGAACAGGCAAGGTCGACCGCGATATCATATAGCAGGAGATTTTTACCAGGCATCGGTCCGGGAGACCTGATCAAACTGAATTATCCGGCACAAAGCCTGCAAGGTGTTTATAAGATATCAGAGCAGACGATTGAGCTTGGATATGGTGCAAAGATGACGGAGGAGGTGAACGCATGACGGAGGCCAAACTGGTGAAGCAGCTGCTCGATGCCTTCAGGAAAAGTCAGAGCAAAGGGACACAGGGATATGACTCCCAGGCGGTCGTGAAGCGGGTCGAAGGCAACACAATCTGGGTGCACATTCCGGGTGGCATTGATGAGACGCCAATCAGAAAGACGGTGTCTGCAAATGTCGGAGACGTGATCCAAATCAGAGTAGCTGGCGGCAGAGCGTTCGCGGTCGGAAACGAAACGTCTCCGCCAACGGATGACACGCTCGCGAAAGCGGCAAATCAAACGGCAGGGAAAGCAAAAGCGGTCGCTGAAGCGGCAAAGGTCGAAGCAGGAGACGCGGCCGAGATGTCTTTAGAAGCACACGACAGTGCTTTGCGGGCCTATGATGCCGGAACTGCACAGCGCAGGATTTTTTATGCGTATGCGGCAGACACGAGCGGAGGCGGCTTCAGTCTGACCGATACAAGTCTGCCGTACAGAGGCATTTGCGTGACAACGGACAACGAAGCGCCTTCTGAGCCGGAGGAGTATGTATGGGAAATAAATCCGTTATGGGCAAGCAAGCAGGCGGATAATTACTTGCATGAATTGGCAGACGGCCTCGCGATTTATAACTCGAATCTCGATACGACAACGTATGCAGGGATTTCGGCACTAGCGCTGACATTTTACCTCGCGGGCGTGATGCAGATGAAAGTAGGATACGACGCAGATCTGGAACAGTACGGAGTGATAGCGGAATCAATCCTCGCTGCAGGAAACGGCGCCGGAGTAAAATTTGACAATACATCAGAAGCGTCCGCACGCGGGCGCTTCGTGTGGGAAGTGCGCGACAACGGACACCTGTCGCTGAAATTGTACTAAGGGGGTAAAACCATGGCTACAGTGCCAAAAGGATACGTATTTTGGGACGTATCAGCAAATAAATCATATGCTGCGGGAAAGACGTTCCCGGCGCTCGGAAACGGAGACTATCTGGTCCCCGCGACAACGTCATACGACGGATACTATCAGCAATATATCTACTACACGTCGAGAACAGAGGGCGAAGTTACATATACAAACTGCTGGACGGGATGCGTGCAGGCCGCATATACGAGCAAGGCACAAAAGCTGCCGTTTAATACGATCGCAGGTAAGCCCGTACGATTCTTTTCATATAACGGCTGCCAGTTCACATCGTGTCCAACGACAACAAACACGGGAGGCACATCCTCACTGAGCGCGATTACAAATCTGCGGTTTGTATCGTTCTATAACTGCACGAAGCTCATGTCAGCGCCTGCGCTGCCGACAGGGCTGACAAGTCTGAACGTGGCGTTCTATAACACAAAAATTAAAGCCGCGCCGAGCAACTTTGCAAGTCTGACAAGCCTGACAAAAGCGAATTACTGTGTTCTACGGGTGTACCGCCCTGACATCAGGGCCGACGATACCGAGCCAGGTAACATCGATGTACGGTATGTTCTGGAATTGCACGAACCTTGCAGGAAACATCCGCATCGAGTCTGCCGTTATAGCGAACTCGGCAAAAGCGTTCGATAATACGGTGAATCAGATCATACTGCTCGGAGCATCGGCGATATCCGAAGCGCTGAACCAGATAGCCAGAGGATACGACAATGTGTATGCCGGCGTGCCGGCATCAATACAGAGCTTCACGGTTATTCGAGGAACATACGACCCTGCCACGCAAACATTCACAGAAAATGTGAATGGAACATTCTGCAAGCTGACGGAAACATTTTATGCACCGTATGTGACGGGAGCGCTCCTCGTGCTGCCGACATTAGAGGACCGCAACGGGGACCCGGTGAGCGTAACATGGCATATTGATACGCTCGATGGAACCGCACTGACAGCAGAAGGCGTCCAGCTGCAGCAGACGGGGAAACTTGTCGCGGTCCTGAACTTGGGATCGAGCAATACGAGCGATGCGTATAGATTGGTTAACAACACTAAATACACCTACGACTCAGTTCTGTATCAGTATGTTTCCGGATCCAAAATAGCAACGCTGACTTTTTCGAATTTGATGATTGACGTCAACCCAACAGGGACAGCTGTCGCTTTCGGAATGGAGGCGCCTGACAACGATTCCGGATTCTTTTTCAGCTCAGACGTCAATGTATCAGGAAATCTCGAAGCCGAAACGATCAACGGAATCGCCCTTGCGGTCGGATCATATTTGTACAATTCAACGTCGACAGATACGATCACCTTCACGGACACGAATTGCAAGGGCAAAACGAGGATCATCTGCGGAACGCAGGATGCAGGGAACCCGCCTCTAAGGGCATCGCTCGACAATGATACAGGGGAAATCACAGTATATCTATCCGGAGCCGTAACCGTGGCCCGGATCAATTATATCTGCTGGTAAAAGGAAGGAGGAAGACATGGCAGTAACCGAAGTAGATGTCAGTAAACGTGCGAACACGTTGCTGATCGGAGTCCAGGGCGAGGTCGATGCGCAGGTATTCAGATTCGATATATCGTCATGGATAGAGGAATACGGAAGCGGCGGATCTGCGTCGATTGACCTGCAGAGGCCGGGAGAGAAGACATCCTACACACACGGCCTGTCAATCGTAGACGGATTCGCGGTGTGGACAGTCAGCAACATCGACAACGCGATCGCAGGACAGGGTTTCGCGCAGTTGGTATATACAAAGCCGGGAGACACGAAAAAAGCGAAGACGGCCGAGTATGTCACAGTGACGGAGCGGGCGCTGGATGAGCAGCATGGAGATGTTCCGGATCCTTATGAGTCATATCTCGACGAGGCAAGAGCTATCTATTCAGAGACGGCAGCTGCGGCAATCGAAGCGGCACTACATGAAGCGGCCGCTGCAGAAGCACAGCGTGCAGCTGAAGCGGCTGCAGCGGATGCGGAAAAATCTGCGCAGGAAGCTCAGAATGTATTCCAAATCGCAGGAGACACATCGTTCTCGATGGACCCTGTGACGCGGAAAGTGACGATGCACATCACGGAATCATAACAGGAGGATAATATAATGCCGAACACATACGATGTGAACCTCATCAGTGAGGAAACAGGAGAAAAGATGGCAAGGGCGCTGCAGGCAAGCGCAGAGGCCATCATGAAGATCGGAAACAAAATGGGAGCATATGACCTCCCGAGAAGCTGGCAGGAGCTGCAGATGCATATCCAGTCGGGAACGGTCAGACAGATCTGCCCTGTGGGTACGAAACTGCTGGTCGATAAGGAGTCGGGTGTGTCCGCAACGGTGAACGGTTCCATCACAGGGGCAACTGTGAACGAGGAAACATTCATCGAGGCTATCGGTCGCTCTGGGACTGCTGCATATGAATTCATATACGACGGTTCCGTGTGGCACCACAACGGAGAGGATGTGGAACTGATAAATTACGGAATCGCAGTCACAGGAACACCGGCTGCAGATGACACGGTCGTTGTACATGTCCAGGCGAGCAAGATCGAGTTCGACGTAGTCGACATCGACTATGATGTGCCGGTGAATGATGCACTGGAGCACACTCTGGCGCTCTGGACATCAGACCTGTTGTTGTACGGATCGATTCCGTTCTGTTCACCGCAGAAACTGGTATCCGTAAGAGAGGCACTGCCGGCAGGAACATACAATATCACACTGGACCACGGATGCTATGACGGGACAACGGTCGAAGATTCAACATACCAGTTTACAACGACGAGGGAGATCCCGGCAGGCGGTGGAATTCGCCACACAACGATGGGCGGATGGCTGACAAGCGGATATGGAATATCTCATGTCACAGGCGGGACATTCATCACATACGATGCGGACTATAACATCATCGAGCAGGGGCTGGCGACAACAGAAGGGACTGGCGGAACATCGCTCGGAACGGCAACAGCCTCGAACCCGACATACAGAGTGACGGACAATATCAATTTCACGCAGAGACAGATTTCCGGATCGAACAGAAACATACACTCCGCAAACAGAAAATGGTTGAACTCCGATGCTCCGGGAGCGGCGTCCGGACAGATCGCCTCCTGGTGGACGGCATCCGACGAATTCGATATGCCGGTCAGAAGCACGCTGCCGGGGTTCCTGCACGGGCTGGATCCTGCATTCAGAGCCATCATGCAGAAGGTCAGAAAGAGAACGGCGAAATGCATCGCGGACGGATACGGTTACGAAGATACAGAAGAACTGGTATTCGAGCCGTCAATGACAGAGCTAGGCTACGGCAAGAATAACAACATAAGTGAGACGGCTGCGAAAGCGGACGGAACGCTGAAGACGGAGCTGGCCTGGGACATGTTCATTGGAGCATCAAATGCGCGCGCGACGAGCGGAACGTGAGCCCGTCGGGTGCACTCAACTTCAACAGCGCGGGCAACACGTACGGGGTCTCCGCCGGCCTGTGCTTAGGTTAATCAGAAATCAAACTGCCCGAAGGGATGCAGACGACAGGCGCATCCCTCGGGCATCACTGTAGTTATGGAAGAAAAACCGAAAACAAGAAGAGATCGATACAAAATCGAACCAACACAGAAAACAAGAGTCGAAAAGGCCACAGACGAAATCGTGAAGAGGACGCTGGAAGTGCTCTGCAAAGAGGACGTGTTCCCAAAGAGATCGAGGTGGCTCATGGCGTACAAGATCGCAGACCTGATCAATGATTTTCACGGTTTCTGAAAATGACGCTGGCGGTGGATGTGATGAAAGCCAGCGCGAACAAGCTGGAGTTCTGGGCGGGGCAGTATAACGATACACTCCGCCAGCTCCAAGGCTGGCGCAACAAAGACGAGAAGAGATACGCCGAAAAATATGGAAGTCTCACGGAAGACGACAAAACTCAAATAGAACGGAGCATTCCGATTCTATAAGGGAGCCGGTCGATATTGACCCCTGTTCGCTCGCCGAACCCGTCGAACGCGAACAACGAGCGGAACGTGAACCCGTCGGGTGCACTCAACAACAACAACGCGAACAACACGAACGGGGTCTCCGCCGACCGTGAGTATGCGAGGATCGAGTAAGGAATAACTGAAAGCAAAGCTCTCACACAGGGGATCGGCTTCCTGACCGTAAGGCGAAAACATGCTGTGCGGACAGTGGGCTGGAACGCGCTGCCGGGCGACCGGCATGACGGCGGATACTTAGGGCATCCGCCTATAAGCAACAGCGGCCGCATCCCTGGTAACACGGATGCGAACAAGACGGTATGGACAAATTCGGAAAAGCAGTCTCGATGGACGAACTGTGCAAGGCGGCCAAAGAGTGCAGAAGACCTGTGGAATTCAATCTCCACAGGCTCTCGTCATGTAAAAGATTGAAAGACGACATCATGTCCGGAAGATACAAGATCAGACCGGGAACAAAGGTGATCGTCTATCGGCCAAAACGAAGAGTGGCGACTGCGCCATGGTTTCGTGACCGCGTCTGGCAGAGGTCAATGTGTAATAACGGAGTATATGAAGATCTGACACGCAGTTTCATTCTGGAAAACATCGCATGTCAGAAAGGCAAAGGAGCAGACATGGCCATCAGGAGGGTGGTGAAGATGCTCCAGAGACTCCACAGAAAAGAACCTGGCGCGACAGTGTGCGGAGTGCATCTGGACGTAAAAAAGTATTTTCCGTCCACACCGCACGACGAACTGAAAGAAATGGACAAAAGACGAATCTCAGAAGAGAGGTTCCTGCCGTTCCTTTACGAAATCATAGAAAGCAACAAAGACGAGAGACCGCGGGAAGAA
>SFNZ01000135.1 GCA_004552615.1 Bacteroidales bacterium
AGGTTCCCGGGGTCGGGAGCGATTAGCAAAAGTCCAGTGGCCTTTTGCAGCGAGCAGCCCGAAGGGACGGTAGGGATTTAGGAAAAGGGTAGCGTATATGAAATGCGCGCGGGCCTTTGCTCGCATAGAGCAATGAATCCTCTGAAAAGCAACAACTTGCACGTTGCGAAACATAAATATTAATTGGCTATGACAGGAAAACCTACCATCATTGATTTCGTGGAGAAATATACCAGGGAGTATGCTTCTCACGTATTTCTCCGGGAGAAACCGGAAGACCATTGGACCGAAACCACTTTTGAGCAGACCAGACTTGAAGCTTATCGTGTAGCTGCCGGCCTCATGGCTCTCGGCGTGAACAAGGGAGACAGGCTCTCCCTCCTCTCCGAAGGCCGCAACATGTGGGTCATCGGCGAACTCGGTATCCTTTATGCAGGTGCCGTAAACGTTCCGCTTTCCATCAAACTGGAGGAAGGAAGCGACCTGGTGTTCCGCATCCGCCATTCCGAATCCCGTTTCGTGATGGTTTCAGGGACCCAGCTTCCGAAGATCAGGAGAATCATCAAGGACCTCCCCCAGGTTGAGAAAGTGATTGTGTTCGACGACCTTCCTGAATATGAGGACAATGAGATTCCTATGTCCGAAGTCGTGAAACTCGGCGACGCTTTCATGGAGGAACATCCGGGAGAACTCGAAGCCAGGTACAAGTCAGTGGGACCGGACGACTATGCGAACATCAGCTATACCTCCGGAACTACCGCTGATCCGAAAGGTATCCTCCTGACTCACCGGAATTACACGGCCAATGTCGAACAGGCTCATTCAGTTATTGCCATCCCGGCGGATTCCGTGATGCTCATCATCCTTCCTCTCGACCATTGTTTCGCCCACGTTGCGGGATTCTACACCATGATGTCCTATTGCGGCAGCATTGCCACCGTTCCGGTAGGCAAGACCCCGATGGCTGCGCTCCGCAATATCCCTATGGCCATCAAGGAAGTACGCCCTCACGTGATGCTCTCCGTGCCGGCTCTCGCCCGCAATTTCAAGAAAAACATCGAGACTGCGATCAAGGCCAAGGGCCCGAAAGTGGAGAAACTGTACAATTTCGCATTGAACCTCGCTATTTCCTACAACAAGGAATATTACAACCGCGGCGGTTTCCTCCAGCTCTGGAAGAAACCTCTCATAGCTCTCTTCGACAAATTGATATTCAAGACAGTACGCGAGAATCTCGGAGGCCGCATGATGTTCTTCGTGGGAGGAGGAGCGCTGCTTGACATCGAACTCCAGCGTTATTATTGCGCCATCGGAATCCCGATGTTCCAGGGCTACGGACTCTCCGAGGCGACCCCTATCATTTCCGCCAATTCCCCGGGCCACTGCATCTTCGGCTCGTCGGGTCGTGTGGTCAAGCCGATGGACATCAAGATCTGCGACGGAGACGGCAAGGAACTTCCATACGGCGAGAAAGGCGAGATTGTCATCCGCGGAGAGAATGTCATGGCCGGCTACTGGAAGAATCCTGTCTCCACGGCTGAGACTGTGGTGGACGGATGGCTCCATACCGGAGACATGGGTTATATGCGTGATGCTGAATTCCTCTATGTGACAGGACGTTTCAAGTCCCTGCTCATTTCGGCGGACGGAGAGAAATACAGCCCGGAAGGGTTCGAGGACTCATTGACTGACGGTTCGAAATACATTGACCAGGTGATTCTCCACAACAACCAGGACCCTTACACCACCGTCATCATAGTGCCTAACAAGGAGGCCCTGAAAGATTTTGTCCGTTCTTCAAATCCTGCTGCAGACCTCGATTCCCGCGAGGCCAAGGAGCTGATGCTCAAGAAGATCCAGGATGAGATCAATTCATACCGCAAGGGAGGTTCACACGAGGGAATGTTCCCGGAGAGATGGCTTCCTGCTGCAATCATCGTGGCTGACGAGCCGTTCACCGAGCAGAACCACATGGTCAACAGCACCATGAAGATTGTGCGCGGCAAGGTCGAGAAGCACTATGCTGACAGGATTGCCTACGCCCTCACTCCGGAAGGAAAGAACCTTCTGAACGACAAGAACATAGCTTCACTGTAGCCTTTCCCTTAAGGCATCAAGAATACGAAGCCGGCGGCATGCATCTCTGCGTGCCGCCGGCCGACTGTTTGGTTATGTCCCAAACCAGTTGTTGTGTATAGAATTTATGAATAATGACTTCTCGTTACCGGTCTAGTTCCTGAGGTCTCCGAGCTCGCTGGCGTTGATTGTTCCGAAAAAGCATACCAGCTCGCCGTCGTCCGTGAGAATCATGGGATTCGAGATGGTACTGCCGTCTTCGCTGACTGTCCCGAGGAATGTAACCTTCTCGTTGCCTTCCTGCACTTCCATGAGCTTGGTGCAACCCTCGGCAGCTTTGAGGACTTCAATGGTGAACCCTGATTTCACATTGTTCTGGCAATCCGAGTAGTCCACGACAATCATTGAGTTGATTTTTGCGGAGGAACAATTCCTGGTTCCTGCGAGTTTCATCATCCAGCCGCCGATCTTGACGACTTCGAAATTCTCGTTTCCGCGATAATTGTCGATAACGTTCTCAATGCTTTTCCTGGCCCCGTCGGAGGCGCTTCTTGCTGCAGATGTGAATCCGCACATAAGAATGATGCATGCAGTTGCTGCGATTGTGTAAATGCTCTTTTTCATATTTCTGTTTCTTTTATTTGTTATACATTTCAAGTTTTACAAGTCGCAAATTCCTGCTTTTCAGAGTATTTGTTGCTCTGTGCGAGCAAAGGCCCGCGCGCATTTTTTGTATACGCTACCCTTTTCCTAAATCCCTACCGTCCCTTCGGGCTGCTCGCTGCAAAAGGCCACTGGACTTTTGCTAATCGCTCCCGACCCCGGG
>SFNZ01000136.1 GCA_004552615.1 Bacteroidales bacterium
AGACATTCTCCCGACCAGGTCCGTCGATCTCCCGAGCATGGGCACTAACTCCCGTGGCAATCTGAAGGTGTGGATCCAGGTCACATCGACCACCTACCTAACATCGACAGGATCCGCGACCGAGAACAGGTACGCCACATATGGGTTCTTCGCGACCGTCAACGATCGCGGCGGATGGGGGGATTATGTCGCGGCAGACGGCGAGGCGGAGAACAGGAAATACTATCCCAATATCCAGGACGTGATCAGCAACCCCGAATACATGGGATTGCAGGCTTCCACGATCCAGGATATCAGCATATCCGTGCGTTGCCCCTTCAAGTATTCCGAGAACGGACTTTATATGAATCTGGTCAAGTCGGACGGGACAGTTATCCCCACCAACGCCGTGGGACCCGAGAACACAGCCATCACCGGCGGAGCGTTCGCATTCTACAACCTGTCCGACCCCACCTTTATCCATGCCGTACCCCTGATCGAGACGGTGACGGTATCCCTGTCGGCACTCGAAAGGGCATCCGGCATGATCATGCTGAAGGATCACACGGGCGCCGCCATCGCCACCGTTCCGACGTCGTGGGGTTCATCCTTCGAGGTCTCGACCCAGTGCATAGGCGACCACGGGAAGCTTCTAACGTTGGTGACGATAGAGGGCGTGGAGTACACCATCCAGGAAGGTCACCTTCCATACGTCGGTAGCGCGTGGGCGGAGTACGTCGCCTATTCCCTATCGTATGATAGGCAGGCCATGGAGAACTCGATAGACTACGCCAATCAGAGGATGACCGCCGACCTGCTGACGGGCGCCGCCGGAGCGGTGCAGGGCGCAGGTCTCGCCGCCCTCGGTGGAAGCGGTCCGCTGGCGATCGCCACGGGTCTGATGAACTTCGGTCTGAGCGCGGCTGGGACGATGATCGAGAGATCCATCAGCGAGAGACAGGCGAGGGATGAACAGGCCCTCGCAGAGCGCAGGGTACAGGGGCAGGCAGGGACCGCTTATGCTTCGGCGTATGGGGTGATCTACTGCCTGATGAATCTCCGCCATCCGGCTATCATCGAGATCAACATGCCGGCAGGATTGACCGATCCGGTGGATCTCGCTTACACGAATGTGCATGGCTTCCCTGCGGAGGGAATACGTACAATAACCATGAAGCAGGGATTCATTCAGGGTCGTATCTTCGCGGATGATGCGCTCCGCCTGGGGCCTTGGTTCGACATGATGAACGAGAAACTTTCAAATGGTATCAGATTTGTATCAGTGTGATAAAATGGTGACGATAAAGGACGGCTGTGGTTGCGATCCGTGCGATTGCGACTGGAAACAGAAACTGAAGGAGGCTTATGCGAGGGCCTCGGTCAGTGTGAACAAGGTTGGAGATCTCGACGGGGCGATCTACTACCCGGACGGTTCGGGATTCGTGAAACTCCCGATTCCCAAACTGTCCGAGGTTCAGCAGATCTCCCAGAATGCGCAGGATATCGCCGACCTGAAAGTTGCGGATATCGGGCTTCAGGCGAACATCACCGCCGAGGAAAATGCAAGGATCGCGAGCATAACGGCCGAGGAAACCGCCAGAAAAGCGAAGGACGAGAATCTCGACAGTGATATCGCCCGTATCGACTCCACCGACGCGAGGCAGTCCGAGCTTATCCAGGACAATGCGGACAGGATCAACAGCACATACAACGATCTGGTCGCGACCGAGGCGACCGTGGCGACCCACGACAGCGATATCATAACACTCAAGGCGAACAACCAGGCACTGGCCAAATCCCTTGTATCCGATGTCCTCATGACCGACGGAACCACTGCCGGAAGCGTCCAGGTCTCAATCGAAAGGGAGGATGGCGCGCTGATAACGTCGGCTAATTACAAGTGGGGACGTGACATCGGCGTTCGTCTCGAGGCAGGAACACAGGCGGGATACATCAAGACCGTTATCTCGCTTTCAGACGGAACCGAACTGGTATCGAACGAGTATAAGATCGTGGAGGTCCTCGAGTCGGATGTCTATGTCACGGCGATTACTCTTGTTCCGGACATGACCGCCGGAACGATCGGAGGAAACATAAGTTACTCGAACGGAACCACCCAGACGATAAACGCCGTCAATGTGCCCACCGCGCCCGGAGTGACCTCCGCTATCGAGGCGCTACAGGGCAGGATGACAGCGGTGGAGCAGAAGAACACACAGCAGGATGCTTCCATCAGTTCCCTTAATTCCCGTGTTCAGGCCATCGAGGATACTCCCGGTGTGGGGCAGTTCGGAGCCGGTAAACTCGGAACCATCGCAGGATCCACGACAGACGGCAGGATCAAGGCGGAGGATGACGGAACCGGAAGCGTCAACGGATGGAACGCGCTCAAGCAGAGGGTAACGACTGCCGAGGGGCAGATCGTGAGCGCACAGAATGAGATCAGCGCTATCAAAACGAAGAACACACAGCAGGACACTGCGATCAATGGAAAGGTCTCGATTGCGCAGGATGTAACGAATGCTGGTAAAGTTCTGGGTATTGGTTCGGATGGTAATGTTACACCTGTTGCGGTGTCATCTGGTGGGGAAGTTTGGGAAGAAGTAGATTTAAACAATTTCCCTACTGATTGGGTAGCTGGAGATAGGGTTAAAATCCGTTCTAATACTCAATTTGGTGGTACATCTCCTAATTCATGGACAAGTCCTATAACTGATGTGGGAGAAATGACAGACCATCCTACTTCTCCAATAGCTGAGTTCATATTAAATGATTCTAATATAAATGAGGGTGGTGTAGTAATTGATATTCATAATAGTGAGGGTAGTATAACACTAACTTATTTAGGAATTGGTTCGCCTGTTGGTTTTAATAGCCCTGCTTCACCCTTTGT
>SFNZ01000057.1 GCA_004552615.1 Bacteroidales bacterium
AGGCGGTTGTCCACGTAGAGGAAATTGCCGGGAACGGCCTGGATGAAATCAAACGTAGGCAATATGCGGAAGAGCACGGTTGACAGCAATACTGCATAGACTGTCTTGATTCCGAATCCCTTGCCGAGCACAATCGCCCCCGTTATGAGCAGGAACACATTGAGCACGAAGAAAGAATAGGACAGCGGTATAAGCCCGCCGGTCGCGAACTGGATTATGGTGCAGGCACCGGTAAGTCCTCCGCTCGCAATGTTGTTGGGAATCAAGAAGCAGTCCCATGCAATACAGTAGAAGAACGTGCCTATGGTGACTATCAAATAGTCCCAAAGTACGGAAAGGTATTTGTTACGTGCCGCTGACATAAATTATTTGAGTACTATATTCACGATCTTGCCCGGAACCACGATGACCTTCACAATGGTCTTGTCTCCCAAATATTTGGCAGTTGAAGGCATTGCCCTTACGCTGGCCTCTACCTCCTCGCGCCCCATGGATTTCGGGAGGTCGACGGTAAATCTGGTCTTGCCGTTGAAAGAGACGGCGTAGGTGCAGTTGTTCTCCACAGTATATGCCTCAACGTATTCAGGGAATGCAGCATAGGCAATGCTTCCGCTGTGTCCGAGTGCCTCCCAGAGTTCTTCCGCCACATGAGGGGCGAACGGAGAAAGCAGAATCGCAAGCGGTTCCAGGATCTCCCTCTTCGAACATTTTCTCTCGGAGAGTTCGTTGACTGCAATCATGAAGGCACTGATGCAGGTATTGTAGGAGAAGGTCTCGATATCGGCCTGCTCCTTGCCGATCAGTTTGTGAAGTGCCTTGAGTTCTTCCGGAGAAGCCTTCTCGTCATTCACGATGAAGCGGTCCCCGTCATAGTACAGCCTCCAGAATTTCCTGAGGAAACGGTTCACTCCGTCGATGCCCTTCGTATCCCATGGCTTGGACTGCTCGATAGGGCCGAGGAACATCTCGTAAAGCCTCAGTGTATCAGCTCCGTAGCTGTCGCAGATATCGTCCGGGTTGACGACGTTGAACATTGACTTGCTCATCTTCTCCACGGCATTGCCGCATACATATTCCCCGTCCTCGAGAATGAACTCCGCATCAGCGAATTCAGGACGCCAGCGGCGGAATGCCTCGAGATCGAGCCTGTCATTCCTGACTATGTTGATGTCCACATGGATTTCCGTGGTCTCGTAATTGTCCTTGAGCCCGAGAGAAACGAACTTGTTCGTACCCACGATGCGGTATACGAAATTCGACCTGCCCTGGATCATTCCCTGGTTGACAAGCTTGCGGAACGGCTCATCCTCGCATACATATCCCAGGTCGTAGAGGAACTTGTCCCAGAACCTGGAGTAGATGAGATGTCCGGTGGCATGCTCCGTACCTCCGATATAGAGATCCACGTCACGCCAGTATTTGTCTGCGCCGGCGCCAACGAGATCCTCCCCGTTGTGAGGGTCCATGTACCTGAGGTAATATGCGCTTGATCCCGCGAATCCCGGCATCGTGCTGGTCTCGAGAGGATAGCCATTGTAAGTCCAGTCCTTCGCGCGGGCAAGAGGCGGTTCCCCGTTCTCGGTAGGCTTGAACTGGTCAATCTCAGGGAGAGTCAGAGGCAGTTCCTCATAGGGCAGCGGAGTGGCGATTCCGTCCTTGTAATAAATCGGGAAAGGTTCGCCCCAATACCTCTGGCGCGAGAAAATCGCATCGCGCAGCCTGTAGTTCACCTTCCTGTGTCCCAGTCCTTTAGCCTCTACATAATCCATGGCTGCTGGAATTGCATCCTTGACAGTCATGCCGTTCAGGAAGCCGGAATTGCACATTATGCCCTCCTTTGCATCGAAGCTCTGTTCACTGACGTCGCAGCCTTCGATGAGAGGGATTATCGGAAGGTTGAATTTCTTCGCGAACGCATAGTCCCTGCTGTCATGTGCCGGAACAGCCATGATGGCCCCAGTACCGTAGCCCGAAAGCACGTATTCGGAAATCCATACCGGCACTTTCTCACCGGTAAGAGGGTTCTCCGCATAGGACCCGGAGAATACTCCGGTCACGGTCTTGGTCTCTGCAATACGCTCACGCTCAGTCTTTTTCCTCACATAAGCGAGGTATTCCCCAACGGCTTCCTCCTGGCCTTCGGATGTCAGTTCGGACACGAGCTCGCTCTCCGGGGCAAGCACCATGAATGTCACTCCGAAAATAGTGTCCACACGGGTGGTGAAGATGGTCACGTCCTTCTCCTTGTCCCCGTTGAAGGTCTTGAATACCACCTCGGTACCATAGGAACGTCCTATCCAGTTGCGCTGCATCTCCTTGAGGGAATCAGTCCAGTCGAGATTGTCAAGGCTGTCGAGAAGTCTTCCGGCATAGGCGGAGACCCTGAGCTGCCACTGCATCATCTTCTTCTGTTCTACAGGATAGCCTCCGCGCACGGACAGGCCATCCTTCACCTCGTCGTTGGCAAGCACGGTGCCCAGACCGGCACACCAGTTGACGGAAGTCTCGCCCTGATAAGCTATACGGTAATTCATCAGGACATCGGCCTTCTGTTTCTCGTCATACGCATTCCATTCCGCGGCAGTGAAGGAAAGTTCCTTCGTGCAGGCAGCATTCACTCCCGCAGTTCCGTTCTCCGCGAAACGTGCCTCAAGCTCCGCAATAGGCCTGGCCTTGTCGAGACCGTTGTCGTAATAGCTCCTGAACATCTTTATGAACGCCCACTGGGTCCATTTGTAGAATTCAGGATCACAAGTGCGCACCTCTCGGTCCCAGTCGTATGAGAATCCTATACGGTCGAGCTGGCGGCGGTATCTGGCAATGTTCTCCGTGGTCGTCACCTCAGGATGCTGCCCGGTCTGGATGGCATATTGCTCCGCAGGCAGGCCGAATGCGTCATATCCCATAGGGTGAAGCACATTGAAGCCTTTCAGTCTCTTGTATCTGGCATAGATGTCACTTGCTATATATCCCAACGGATGGCCGACATGGAGTCCCGCACCTGACGGATAAGGGAACATGTCCAGCACATAGAATTTCGGCTTCGAGGAATCCTCCCCTGCTTTAAACGTCTTGTTGGCAGCCCAATACGCCTGCCATTTCTGCTCAATACTTCTGAAATCGTAGTCCATAGTTATTTCTTAATTCCGAATTTGCCTTTTTTCTCAAGTTTGAAGTCAATCGCCACTGACATAGCAACGTCCACATTGACCCCGTTCACCCGTCCCGGTTTCCAGTCAGGAGATGCCGCAACGACACGTACTGCCTCGTCGTCAAGCAACAGGTCAGCGCTCCTGATGACGTACACGTCTTTCACCTTGCCGGTCTTGGACACCGTGAATCCCACTGTCACACGTCCCTGCACCCCGTTCTCCATAGCCTGCTTCGGATATTTCAGGTACTGGTACACCCACTTCACGAGGAAGAGACGTATATCCTGGTTGCCCATGAAGACAGGCTTCCTGTCACACTGGTCATACGCATAAAGTTTGTCGTCCGGACGGGCATCCGCCTTGTCCTGCCTGAACTGAGGGGCATTGTCCACATTGGATATGTATCTCGTGAAACTGTAGATATATTCCAGCTCCCTCTCCATCGGCCCGTACTCTATGATTCCGCCGGTATCCCGCACGGTATTGTATTCAGGGTAACGCCCCGTCGTGAAAAGGACAGACGGTATCTCCTTGGAATAGAAGGATCTGTGGTCTGACGGGAACGGTTCCTCAGTTATCAGTTCAGGGACAACCGGCTGCAGCTCGGAAGAGACCTGGGAAATGATCATGTTCATGTCCGGGTTGGAAGATGTGAACGCATAGAAGCCGGAATTGCCCGTACCCAGGGCATCGAGGTCAATCATTGCGTCAATGCTTCCCGAATCGCCGAAGGACCTGTTCAGGAAATACCAGGACCCTGACGCCGTCCTGGTGGATGCCCCGAATGCCACGAATATCACCGACCTGCGGAATAGCATTGAATTGGCACTCACGATTCTTGCGAGTTCCATCATCATGGCGAGTCCTGAGGCATTGCCGTTGGCTCCCGGATAAATCTGCTCCCCCGGAACCCCGTCCACGGTCACAGGAACCTTGCCGAGATTGTCGAGACGTGCTCCCACGACAATATATCTGTTGAACATATTCCTGTCATATCCCTGCACGAATCCCACGACATTCCTCGAAGTGAGGGTGTCGCCGTCCGGCTGGGAGATGCCGAATACGTCACCGTCCGGCCCGCTTAGGATGTCCACCCCGTAACCTTCCATTACATCACGCACATAGGCAGCGGCAGCTTCCTCCCCCTCAGTGCCTGCGCCTCTTCCCTCAAGGGATACGGAAGACAGGTAAGAAATATGGGATTTGAGCGAGCTCACCACATCGCTGTCCTCCAATTCGGAATAGCCTGTCCGATATTGCGCTCCGGCGTCGGGAGCGATAAGGGACAATGCGGCTATTATCGTGAAAATGCTGAAAACAGTTCTATGATTCATACTCGGATTACTTATTGACGAGAATCCAGGCATCCGCCGGGCAGAATTTCTCGTTCTTCAATTTTTTAAGATTGTCAAAGGCGGTCACGATGCTGTCCGAAGGGCACAGGGCCACGGCCACGTAACCGTTCCTGAAGTTGATAAGTTCGGCCTGGTATCCTGCAGAGACTACGGTCTTGAGCATGTATTCGGCATTGGCCCGATCCATGAACGCTCCGACGATGATATAATAGACATGCTCCGGCCGGCTTCCGCTGTCACCTCCCAATGACGAGTAGGACATGACTGAATTCTTCATGCGGTTCAGGGAATCCACTGCGGCGAGAGAGTCGGCTTCCTGCTTGCGTACAAGGGCAATGGAGTCCTGCACGGCTTTCTCACGTTCGGCCCTGGCAGCCTCGATGACGGCTCTTTTTGCCTCCAGGTCAGCGGAAGTCGGCCTTCCGGCCAGAAACCGGAAAGCATCGCAACCCTGGCAGAGAATCAAGGCGGCCAGAGCCAATATCAAGGTTATCTTCCTCATATAGTTCCGAAATGTCCGTCTGCGCACACGGACCTCAAAAATAGGCTGTTCCGTATTTGCGGAACAAAATTGCCTACAAATTTACAAATAAATATTACTTTTGTAACTTGAAAATCGATTATGATTTGAATAAATCGACAACGTTTTGAATATTAATGCTAAAATCAGACCAAAGAGAAGATGAGTATAATCAGCAATTTCAGGTATATTATCAGGGATATAGCGGACATACGCGAACATATCGACACGGAGAAGGCTGCGGAAAACATCCGGAGCAGCATCTTCTTCAAGGGCCCGAACGTATGGATTCTCGTCTGCGCCATTGTCCTCGCTTCCGTGGGCCTCAACGTTAACTCCACCGCGGTGATAATCGGCGCCATGCTCGTTTCCCCGCTGATGGGACCTATCTTCGGCATAGGCCTGGGGCTCGGCACGGCTGACCCCGAACTCATCAAGACAGCGTTCAAGAACCTGCTGATAATGGTGACCATAAGCGTCGTGGCAGCGACATTGTATTTCCTGCTGACACCTCTGAAACTGGCCAATCCTACAGAATTGCTCGCCAGGACCAATCCTACCATCTACGACGTGATGATTGCCCTCTTCGGCGGTCTGGCAGGAATCTTCGAACTCAGCCGCAAGGAGAAGGGAACCGTGATTTCCGGAGTTGCCATCGCGACCGCCCTCATGCCGCCTCTCTGCACGGCTGGATACGGAATTGCATCGGCCAGCCTTACATATTTCCTCGGAGCCCTGTACCTGTTCTGCATCAACTGCATTTTCATCATCCTCGCCACCTACATAATGGTCAAATACCTGAGGTTCACGCCGAAACATTTCAAGGACGTGGCCAAGGAGAAAAGAATCCGGACGTTGATGACAGCCATCATCATCCTCGTCATTGTGCCGAGCATCTGGTCGGCCATCGGCATGATCAGGGAGAACAGATTCAAGATGGAAGTGGAAGATTTCATCGCCGAGAACAAGAATCTCGAGAAAGGCTATATTTATGACTACAAGATAAATCTGAGGAAAGGCGGCAGCGTGGAAGTGTTCATAGCAGGAGAACCTCTCACTGCAAGTTCCAGGAACCGCCTGATGGAATCCGCCGAAAGACACGGAATCGGGGAGAATCAGCTGAAACTGTCGGAGAGAGCATTGTCAGACAACAATGACGATACGTCAGAGAGGCTGATGAAGGGTATTTACGAGCGCACGGACAATGAGATATCCAAGCGTGAGGCAAGAATCCGCGAACTCGAGAAGGAACTCGCCCTGAACAAGAAGGATGAGATTCCTTACATGCAGATTTCCAGAGAGATACGAAGCCAGTACCCGGATATACGGGACATCTTCATCGCCAAGGGAGCCGAGGTGAAGGCTGACAGTCTCGAGGCAGTTCCGGGCTATGTGGTGGTAGCTGCTTCCGCCGCTCCGGTGGGAGACGAGGACATGGAGAAACTGCAGGGCTGGCTCAAGATAAGGCTCAGCGACACTACCGTCACTGTCATCAACAAAACTCTCCATCAATGAGTTGCCCAGCGTCCCACGGAGCGAGACTTGCCATAGCGGCAGCATTATTTCTGCTTGCGCTGCCCCAGGGGACGTGTGCGCAGGAATCCGGGGATGTCTGGACAGAAAGGCTGGCTCCTGCAAGGCCCCTGTACGGAAAGGCCGATACGGTGACATTGATTGCAATCGGAGACATAATGCTGCATTCCAGGCAGATGGAATATCCTTTCGGGCCTTTCCTCGAAGGGATTTCCGGAAGACTCAGGGAAGCGGACATAGCCGTGGGCAATATGGAATTCACCCTCGGAGGAGAGCCCTACAGCGGTTATCCGGCATTTTCCGCACCTGACAGCTACGCCGAATATGCTGCAGGACAGGGAATCAACGTGTTCCTGACCGCGAACAACCATATTCTCGACAAGGGAGCGACGGGGTTGGAAAGAACTCTGTCAGTTTACAGGGAAATGGAGGAGGAAGGGAAAGTTAGATACACCGGGTCAGCTTCAGGACCGGAAGACCGGGAGAAACGCTACCCGCTGTTCGTATGCAGGAAAGGCATCAGCGTGGCAATATTGAATTTCACATACGGCACCAACGTTCCGGGAAATGCCGCCTCATGGCCGAAGGTTAACCGGATGGAGAGGGAGGATATCCTGCAGGCAATCGGGAAGGCGGAACTGGCCGGTGCGGATTTCATCGTGGCATTTCCTCATTGGGGCGCGGAATACGGGCTAAAACACGGAAAATCCCAGGAAGACATGGCCAAATGGCTTGTGGCTCAAGGAGTTGATGCCGTGATAGGCTCGCATCCTCATGTCGTCCAGGATTCCGCACGGATAGACGGGAAACCCGTGTTCTATTCCATCGGCAATGCCGTATCGAACATGAGTGCCGCCAATACCCAGCTCGAGCTCGCCGTTAAACTGAGATTCGTGAGGACGGAGAACGGAGATACCGGGCTGCTTGATCCGGAGGTAACATACCTATGGTGCTCGCTGCCGGGCAGGTTCAGGGAAAATTATGCGACCATAGCCGTGGAAGACCAGATCGGGCGGAGGGCCGAGTGGAAATCTCCTTATGACCATGACAAGATGATGGAGACATACAGGCGCGTCCGGGAAGTGACCGGAGTGCGGGACAATATAGAAAACAAAATCGCAAGATGAAGAAAGTCATTACATTGGAAGCAATCGACCCGATCGAGATCTACGGAGCCGGGAACAAGATAATGGAGGAGTTCTGCTCCTTCTTCCCGGGGCTTAAGGTGGTCGCCCGGGGCAATCAGATAAAACTGGACGGGGATGAATCCCAGGTGGAGCAGTTCTCGGTGAAACTTGCCGAACTTATCGAGAGGAGGAAGCACAAGATGAATCTCACCAAGTTCGATGTGGTGGAGATTTTCGACGGGGAAAGTTCCGCAGAAAGCTTCACCCTGAACGGAGACGCCGTGATCCTGCATTCCACGGACGGAAAGCCTGTGCGCGCGAGGAACCGGACCCAGCAGGAACTGGTGAAGGCATATTTCAACAGCGACCTCATATTCGCCGTAGGCCCTGCCGGAACCGGAAAGACATACGTTGCCATTGCATTGGCTGTCAGGGCGTTGAAGAACAGGGAAATCAAGAGGATAATCCTCACCCGCCCTGCAGTGGAGGCCGGCGAGAGGCTCGGTTTCCTGCCCGGCGACATGAAGGATAAGCTGGACCCGTATCTCCAGCCTCTGTACGATGCTCTCGGGGACATGATCCCGTCGAAGAAGCTCCAGGATTTCATCTCGGACGGGACCATCCAGATAGCCCCTCTCGCCTATATGCGAGGCAGGACCCTTGACAGGGCGTGCGTCATCCTCGACGAGGCGCAGAACACGAATCTCGGCCAGCTGAAAATGTTCCTGACTAGGATGGGACCGAACGCGAAGTTCATAGTAACCGGAGATGCCAGCCAGGTGGACCTTCCTCACAAGGAAGACTCAGGCCTGCTGAAAGGCATCAGCCTTCTCAAGGACATCAAAGGCGTCTCCACAATCTGCTTCTCCAACGAGGACATCGTCCGCCACCCTCTCGTCTCCAGGATAGTCAAGGCCTTCGAGGAACAAAGTTCCCAGGAGGTCAAATGAGGGTCAATTTCGTTAAAAGCAATTGATCATCGTCAGATGACGGGCCTACCATAATATCAAATTCGCCTGGTTCAACTCTATATTCAAGGTCACTCCCATAGAATCCCAAATCAGAGACATCCAACGGGATTGTGACCGTGATTGAATCTCCTGCTCCTATTTCAACTTGCGTGAATCCTTTCAGCTCCTTCATGAGCCAGATTCGTATGAAGATGTTCTGTGCCATGTCCCTGACATCCTCACGATCGGCTATCATACGAGAGAGGAAGACCATGGTTCTCGGATAATAATAATTGAAAATCCTGTGGAAGGCGTCCTCGTCACCTTCCGCAAGTCTCTTCAGCAGGTCTTTCTCATTGTCCATCATAAGCGCACCAAAGATAAGGATTAATTCCGGAAATGCGCAAGAATCCGGAAATATTTCACCCTATCTCGAAGCAGTCGCCGTCGTTTGCGGCGTAGGACTCAGGGAAAATGGTGCGGCATTCGGCCTGATAGAGGGAGGCGTCGCGGCAGCGGGAGGAATAATGGCCTGTGACAAGTTTGCCGGCACCGGCCTCGAGGGCGCACCTGGCTGCCTGCAAAGTGGTGGAATGGTAACGTAGACGGGCCTGGTCTTCCCGCTCTGCCAGATAAGTGGTCTCGTGGTAGAGCACGTTCACGCCTTTCACCCAGCTGGCAAGCTCAGGGAACGGGGCGGTGTCGCTGCAATAGGCATAGCTGCGCGGCTGGTACGGGAGGTATGCAACATCCCCGTTGCGTATCAGCAGGGGCTCGTCAGTCCCGGAACGGCGGATGAATCCGTTCATGAAAGATGCTCCGTCGTCGATCCCGGCAGGCCTGAGGATGTCTTCCCCACGCTTCAGGGCGCCGATTTCCGACAATGTGAAATCGTATTTCTCCACGGCTTCCTTCCTGACATTCAGCTGGGGAGTCTTCTCCCTGAACATATAGCCGTAAGTCTCTATCTTGTGGTTCAGCGGGAATGCGATGACCTGGAATCCCTTGGTCTCGTATATCACTTCCGGGAACTTGACCGACAGAGGATGGAAGTCAACTCCGACGCCTGCGCCCTTGCCGTAATAGGACATGAAAGACTTCAGCAGCGGTCCGAGGTTGGAAGGGCCGTAAATCACTATCGGGGTGGGCTTGGCGGTGAGGCCTATGGTGGAAAGAAGCGGGAAAAGCCCGAAAAGATGGTCTCCGTGGATATGCGATATGAATATCGTGTCGAGCTTCGCTATCGGCACACGGTAGCGAAGCATCTGTCTCTGGATACCTTCACCGCAGTCTATCAAAAACAAGCGCCCATGTACGTCAAGTACGTGAGCGCTCTGAAATCTGTCAAGGACGGGCATGGCCGAAGCCGTGCCCAATATCCTTAGTGAGAAATTATTCACCTTTCTCGAGTTTGTCCTTGAGAGCTGCAAGCTCGGAGATGTCACCGAGAGTGGTCTTCTCAATAGTCGAGTTGATCTTCTTGACAGCCTTCTTGGTATTGTCAATCTCAGCAGCAGCTTTCTCTGCCTTGATGTCGGCATATGTCTTGAGGTGTGAGAGGAAGAGCTTCCTGGTGCTCCTTCTGAGCTCGGTAACAACGAACGGAAGTTTCTCACCCTCAACGGCCTGCTTGCCGTCCTCTCTTACGAGGTCCTTCTTGAATGCGAAGCCCTCGGTGCCGTCCTCAAGAGTAACGTTTGCGCCCTTGTCGGTAGCTGCGCCTACGGTTCCCTCAACGGTGGTGCCTACAGGATACTTGCTCTCAAGCTCGTTCCATGGGTTAGGGAGGAGCTGCTTGTGGCCGAGGCTGAGCTTGTGGTTGGCCTCGTCGAAGTCAAGGATGACAACGTCGATGGCGTCAGCCACCTGAACCATCTCTGACGGATGTTTGATCTTGTCCCAAGAGAGGTCGCTGATGTGAACGAGACCCTCGATGCCGTCCTCAAGCTCTGCGAATACACCGAAGTTGGTGATATTGCGAACGACAGCCTTGTGCTGTGAGCCTACAGGATATTTCTCGCGGATGTTCTCCCAAGGGTTTACAGTGAGCTGCTTCAGGCCGAGGGACATCTTCCTGTTCTCCCTGTCGAGAGAAAGAATCTGGGCCTCTACCTCGTCGCCTACCTTCAGGAAATCCTGGGCAATGCGGAGCCTTGGAGACCATGACATCTCTGAAACGTGGATAAGTCCTTCTACACCCGGCTTGATCTCAACGAATGCGCCGTAGTCAGCGATGAGGACTACCTTTCCGGTAACCTTGTCACCCACCTTGATGTCCGGATCAAGGCTGTCCCAAGGATGTGCGGTGAGCTGCTTCAGGCCGAGAGCGATTCTCTTCTGCTGCTCGTTGAAGTCAAGCACAACGACCTTGATCTTCTCCTCGAGTTTGACAACTTCCTCAGGGTTGTTGACGCGGCCCCATGAGAGGTCTGTGATGTGGATGAGACCGTCCACACCGCCGAGGTCAACGAATACACCGTAGTTGGTGATATTCTTGACGGTTCCCTCGAGTACCTGGCCTTTCTCGAGCTTGCCGATGATCTCGCTCTTCTGCTTCTCGAGTTCTGCCTCGAGGAGAGCCTTGTGGGAAACAACCACGTTGCGGAACTCCTGATTGATCTTGACAATCTTGAAGTCCATTGTCTGGTCAACATACTGGTCGTAGTCCTTGATAGGCCTGATGTCGATCTGTGAACCCGGGAGGAATGCCTCGATTCCGAATACGTCCACGATCATACCGCCCTTCGTGCGGGTCTTGAC
>SFNZ01000058.1 GCA_004552615.1 Bacteroidales bacterium
ATAATGGTCAATCATCACGATGGACGTGTCGATGACAATACCGAGGGAGACCGTGATGCCGGCAAGGGTATAAATATGTACGGGAATGCCGGAGAATGCGTATATCGCAATGGAAATCAACAGGTTCACCGCCAATGTCAAAGCCATCACAAGCATATTCCGCCACGAATGGTTCACGAGGAAGACGAAAAGCAGCAGGATAAGAAGGCAAAGGCCTGTCCGGACATAAATCTTCTTCAGTTCACCGGAGACATATTCCGAAGCATCATAGCCGATAGATGCAGTAATCTCCTGCGGGAAGCTGTCCTGCAGCCCGGACATCAGATTCTTCACCGCAAAGACAGTGGTCAGAAGATTGGCGGCCGGAGCCAATGTCACATTGAGAGTCACGGTATTCAGGCCGTTGATTCTGTAATAGCTTGACGGCAGCGACTCCTCGTACCTCCACGTAGCGATATCCGAAAGATACACCACCTTGTCCCCGGACTTCTTCACCGGAATCGAACCGAAATCGGGATCATCTCCGGAATTGTCCCTGAACGCGAGCCTGACAACCATCAGGTTATGGTTTCCGTCATCACTGTCAGTCAGGCCAATGACATTGTCCGAATAATAGGCAGAGAACGCAGACTGGATTTCCGAAGCCTTGATTCCCAACGACTTGACACGCTCGGAATCAAATGTGATGACCCAGTGGAAAGGAGTTCCTCCCGAAATCTGCACCTTGTCCACACCCTCGACACGGGAAAGCGGAGTCAATATCGAGTTCTCCGCATATTTCTGTATCTGCCTCGACGGAAGACTGCCCTTCAGCAGATAAGTGACAGCGGTTACGCTCTTCCCTCCTCCCGCATTCAGCGAAATGGAAGGATATGTGACATTGTCCGGTAGGCTCATATATATGTTCCGGACAGCGGAAGCCACATCGAAACGTGCCGCAGCCATGTCAGTACCCTTGGCAAAAGAGACATTGACCTCTCCGGACCCCTTGCGCGATACCGACGAAGTCCCCGAACATCCGGACAGCCCGGACAGCACTCCTTCTATCTTCGAAGTAACCTCAGCCTCAATCAGTTCCGCAGATGCCCCGCTCATGGACCAGCTGACCCGGATGGAAGAACCCGGATCTGAAGGCTTGTGCTGGATGGAAAGCATCCGGAGCGAGGCGATGCCAACGACCGACAACGCCACCGCAATCAGGACTACCGAAAAAGGCGAGATGCTCCGCTTCATGATTTATGTTCCTTATGCCTGTAAACCGAATAATACAATGCCGGCAGCACGAATAAGCTGACCATGGTGCCGACCGTCATTCCGACAATGATGACAAGAGACATCGGATACTGCAGGTCATCACCCATATTGCCCCTCGACAGGAACGGTGCCACTGCGAGTATGGTGGTGAGGGAAGTCATTATGATGGCCTTCATCCTGCGCCCGCTTGCCTCTACCACGGCATGCTTCAATTCCATGCCGTCCTTGCGCAACCTGTTGATAGTGTCCACTTTGAGTATCGAGTCATTGATGACGATACCGCTCACTACGACAAGTCCGATGAGAGACATCAGATTTATCGACACACCCATGATCCAGAGGACCAGGAGGGCGGAGAATACATCCACCACGATCTCGGACATTATCAGGAGAGGCTGGAGAAGAGACTCGAACTGCGAAGCCAGGATGAGATACAGCAGAATCACCGCAATGATGAAAATCACCACGAGCTGGCCTGTCATCTCCCTGTTCGAGAACCATGCACCCGAGAATCCGGCCTCGAAATCCCTCCTTTCCTCAAGCGCCGAGGAAACCGCCTTCATGACGGAAGGAACATCCTTCTGCGGCACATCGAGAGCCACCGGATAATAATTGCCCTCCACTCCGGAGACAATCATCTTCATGTCCTCCACATAAGTCTGCCTCATGAGCCCTGACACAGGCACCCGGGTATCTTCCTTCTTGATATATGTATCGTTCAGAATGTCCCACAGACTCTCCTTGTCGGTACCGGTCACCACGGGAAGAGTCCTCGTACCCTGTACTATGGAGAACAGATGATTCTGGGACATGGCTTTCTTCAGGGCGGAAGAAATCTCGGAATAACTTATTCCGTACAGAGCCATGAGATCTGGATCTGCAATGAAAAGCATGTCAGTCTTCACAGGAACATCCTGCACGGTCACTCCCGGAAGAGCCTTCCTGATGTCCGAAAGTGCGAAACGGAGACGTTCTGTCTCTATCTCAGGAGAAGACACCGGACGGAGCCGGGCTATGAGTTCGGCCTCCTGATTGCCGAAAATCATGTCGAAGATATTGCCTGACACCTCGAAAGAGAACTCCGCGGCAGGATATTCCATAGACAGGAAATCTGAAAGCGAAGCCTTGACCTCAGCGAGCACCTTGTCATCTTCGCAATTGATATATACCGAAGCCTCGGACGCACCGGGGTCTCCGCTGTGCCCCAGCACGAACTGCTGGATTCCCACAAGCGAAGTCACCTGGCTTGCCCTGTCCCCTATCACAGACTCCACACGTGTCACCCTCGCCTCGTTTTCGTCCAATGAAACCTGCTCGTTCCAGTCCACTTTCAATATGGTCTCGGTATATGTGACAGGCGGCAGCTGCTCCTTGGGCATATACTTGAAACAGAAGGCAATACCGACAAACGCAACAACCAGGATACCCCATGCGACCACCCTGTGCCTCATGAACCAGTTCACGCACCTGTCCTCCATCTGCAACATTGCCCCGTGCACGGAAAAGCGCTCCAGGGCCCTTGCCGGCCTGAACGACGGCATCCCCCTGTACCAGCACCAGTAGAAGACCGGAATTATGGTCACGGTGACGAGATAGGAAGTCATGAGGACAATGGTCACCGACATGGCCTGGTCATAGAACAGCGCCCCGGCCATTCCGTTCACGAACACGAGCGGTATGAAGACCGCGCAGGTAGTCAGAATCGAGCTGAGCATTGGCCCTACCACCTCGCCTGTACCCTTCAGCACGGCTTCCCGCAATGAATCGCCCCTCTGCCACCTCGCAGTGATATTGTCCACGAGGACAATGGTATTGTCCGCCATCATTCCCACGCCGAGCAGAAGTCCCGCGAGGGAAATGATATTCAATGTAAGTCCCGCTACATAGAAAACCGCCATGGAAAATATCAGGGCAACCGGCATCGTAAGGCACACCAGGGCCGGTGACCGGAAATCCAGCATGAACAGGAATATCACGATGCAGGCGAGAAGCACGCCGAGTATTATGTTCTGCATGAGATTCCTGATGGAATAGTCCAGCAACCGGGTCTGGTCCCTCGTCACCTCGAAATCCACTTCCGGATAGTCATTCTCCAGATTCGTCATCAACGATGAAATGGCCTTCTTCAGGTCCGACATCCTCGCTCCGCTCTGCTTGATGACTGCCATGCATACGGCATCCTCTCCGTCCGCACGTACAAGGCCCTGCCTCTCGGAAGGCCTCTGGAGCACTTCAGCCACTTCCTTGAGCTGCATCACCCTGTCCCCCACACGGAACCATATATTTTCGATATCCTCCTTCGTCGCAACGTCAGAGAGGAATTTGACGCTGTACCTGTACTGGCCGTCCCTGATGGAAAGCGAACCGAGACGGATATTGGCCTGGCTGATGAAGGATTCGAACTCGGACTGTCCGATGCCGAGCTGAGTCAGTTTCCTTTCGTCCGGAATTATCAGAATCTCATAACTCACACATCCGCTGACATCCACCATGGCCACTTCCGGAAGCTGCTCGATACGCTTGCTCACCACATCCTGAAGGAACAGGCTGAGGGACGGGAAATCTTTTCCGGAACCCGGTGAAAGACGTGCGTTGATATAGAATGCAGGAATGTCCGTGGCGCTGGCTTTCAGCACCTTGGGCCTGTCTATGTCAGGCAGCGACCCCATTGACCTGTCTATCTTCTCGTTGACCTCGATGAAGAGATATCCGATATTCTCGCCATGGTCGAAAGTCAGCCTGACCGTGGCCGAACCGTCCTTCGAGCTGCTGACGATATCCTTAAGCGCATTTATCTGTATGAACTGTTGCCGGAGAGGCTTCACCACGCTCTCGTCGAGTTCCCTTGCAGACATGTCGGGCGCATTGATCTGTACCGTGATATAAGGCACATCCACGTCCGGAGCGAGGGAAACTGGCAGCAGGCGGATACTCACGAATCCGAGAACAACCGCGACAAGCATCGCCATGGTGACCGTCACCGGACGGTCTATCAATTTCTCAAGCATAGGCACACTATTTCAGACGTACAGATGAACCGTCGGCAAGATTCAGATTGTTGCTGATGATGACAATGTCTCCCTCTTTCAGGACCGCTCCCCTGTCGGAATTGGCCTCCACCACGAAGGACTCCCTGTTCGACGCCAGGATGTTCACATAGATCCAATGCGCCTTTCCGTCATCCGTGTAAGTGAAGAGGACATCCAGATTATCCCTCACGACCACGGCAGAACGGGGAACCACCATCCTGCCCGGAAGATTCTTCTCCACGGTCACCTTCACGTTCATTCCGTCCACCAGGCCTTGTCCGCCGGATACTTTCGCGCGGAGAGCGACCTGGCCATTCTTGTCCACCACCGGGTTGATGTCCGTCAATGTTCCTGCATAAGTGCGGTTCATGTCCGCGAACGGCATCACCTTCACTCCGAGCCCCTTCTCGAGGAACGCATATTCAGCCTCCATGACCGGAAAATCCACATCCATGGAACTGTCATCCACCAACGAGCAGAACGGCCCGTTCGGAGTCTGGTCATATCTTTTCACGCCAAGGTCTGCGACACATCCAGTGAACGGGGCACGGAGGACAGTGCCGGAAAGGTCGTACTCAGCCTTCCTCATGGCATTCACCGCAGCATTGTATCCGGAACGGATTTTAGCCATGGACAGGACATCATCCGGCACGGAAACAGTGTCGCGAGCCGCATAACCCTGTCCTGCAAGCACATCGTACAGGTCAAGACGGGCTTTCTCGAGAGATGCTGAAGCCGCATCCAATGCAAGCCTGAGATCCGGCCTGTCGAGCTCTGCAATCACGGTCCCGGCCGGGACACGCTGTCCGTTGCGGACATTGATGCGCGATATCGTACCCGTTGTACCGAAAGTGAGGGATGCCTTCGCAGCGGCGGACACCCTGCCATTGGAAACAAGCTGCATCGGGAAATCAGTCTTCTCGAGTTTCATTACACTCACTTCGTTGATCTCCGGAGAATAGTCCAGTTTTCCGTCACGCATCTCTTTCTCCTGCCGGCCTCCGCAGCCGGAAAGAAGCACAAGCGCTGCCGCAGCAGCCATAAGCATTCGCATTTCCATAATAATATAATTCAACGTTCGCTGTTCGCGGATTATTGCCACTTCAGAGGAATTATAGTTTTTGTGCCGGCATAGGCCAACGCACAATATATACGCTACCCTTTTCCTAAATCCCTACCGTCCCTTCGGGCTGCTCGCTGCAAAAGGCCACTGGACTTTTGCTAATCGCTCCCGACCCCGGGGAAGGGACTTACCCTCGGCCTTTCGGCCTCAAAAGCAGTTGTTTCGCTCTGCGAAACCAACGTTTTATTTGACCAGTTCCTCTATCATTTCCTCTTCATTCACGTCAATGTCCCTGCCGGCGATGAAGTCGTACAGGGCGTATTGACGCAACGTATAATAATAATTCCAGTAATTGCTCACATCCGTTATATATTTCTGCACGGCGGAATCATTCTCGCTCTGCGCAGTGTTCAGATCGGTAACGGAAGCGGAACCGTTCCTGAAATTCTCCATCGTCAGCTGATACCGCTCCCCGGCAATGATCATCGCCCTTTTGGAGACCGAACACTGGCGGGCCTGGTTGTTGAACTGGCCTACCGCTGTGAATATCGTCCTCCTGTAGTCGTTCTCGGACTGCTGCACCTGGGCCCTTGCCACCGCTTCCGCAGCCTTGGCCTTCTGTACCTTGCCCTTGCCGAGCCCCCAGTCGAAGACAGGCACGCTGAAAGACAGGCCCACAACTTCCTGGTCAAGAGGACTTCTGTACGATTCCCCGAGATGAGGCGCCGTGTCGGAAAGACCGAACTTGGCATTCAGCGACATTGTGATTCCCCTGTCAGCCTTCGCCTTGGCTACACCTGCCCTCGCATTGAGGATGCTGATTTCATTGTCGAGATTGAATGACGAATTGGACAAAGTCTTGTCCATCACCATGTCATAGTCCATCATCACGTCCGGCAGATTCTCCTCGAGAACCGGGACAATCTCCACCGACTCGTCGAAGCCGAGCAGCGAATTGAGATTCATCTGCGCGTCCCTTACAGCCACTGCAGTCTCGTTTATGGAAATACTGTCATTCAGCATCCTGAGCTCAAGCTGCAGATACTCATCCCTCGTCACGCTACCGAGTTTCATCCTCTCCCTCGCCACGTCGTGCATACGGACGGTATTCTCATAGTTGGTGCGGGCTATAGAATTGTTCATCGCAGCGAGGATCAAGGCATTATAAGCGCTGACGACGTTTATCGTTATCTTCTCCATTGCCTCGATATAGACACGCTTCCCCCTCTCGTACTCCTTCGGGGAAATGAGTTTGTCCCATTTGAACTGATTGTATGCAAAGAGAGGCTGGCGGTAAGAAATCGTTATCGGCTGGCTGTACCAGGTCAGTGAATTCTTTCCTGAAAACTGGTCGATTCGGGACAGGTCCGAATATGCCGTGAGGACACCGCCGGTGAAGGTCACGTTCTGCGAAATCCTCAGGCCGAGACTGTTCTGGAGACTATGGGAGGTGGAATACTTAAGTTCCCCGTTCTCATAGTTCTGGAGCAGGACGAGAGAACGGTCATAATTCATGAGCTCCCCGTAGAGCGAAAGGGACGGCAGACGGCTCGCACGATATGTCCTCCATGCCCAATATGTGGACACGAACGCATGCCTCGCCTCGAGTGCCGCGACGGACTGGGTCCTCGCTGTCGAGATGGCATCCTCCATCGTCATCTCCTGGGCTCCTGCCAGCATGCAGGCCATGACGTATAGTGCCAGTGTCAGTGTTTTTTTCAACATTATCTATTTTATTCCTTAATATTCAAAGTTAGGGGATTCCTGCAAAAATAACAATTGAATCATCGTCTTCCTGCAACAATTCCTATTATATATTCCTCCGGGACAAGTCCGAAATACCTGCTGTCACGCGAATCCAGCACATTGTCCCCTCCGAAAAAATACCAGTCCGAAGCAAACTTGTATTCCTTGAGAGGCCCGCAGCCCAGCGTGACAGTCCCGTCCTTCCATGCCGGCATCATTCCTGTCTCATACTGTATCTGCTTCCTGTAAGTCTTCCAGTTGAGCGAATCCAGCTTCACCACATCTCCGCTGGCCGGAACATGAAGCGGGCCGAAATCCCGTATCGTCCACTTCATAGCCTTGTTCAGCTGGAATGCCTTCACCACCACGCCACGCTCCTCGAGCAGGGAATCAGGAGTCCCGGAAAGGACTTTCTGATAACAAGTATTCCCGACATTCCCGCCTGTCTGCGGATGCACGTAATACCCATCCTTTATGACGACGTCATCACCGGGGCATCCGTAACAACGCTTCATATATACATAATTGATTCTGAAATTGATGGTATCCTCCGTCTCCGCGAACGGATAGTTCAATATCATCACATCTCCCGGCCTGGCCTTCCTGAACCCGGGCATGCGGAACGAAGATACGCTGCTTTTGGAAAAATCAAAGTCGGTATAAATCCTTGCCCCGAGCAGAAGTTTGTTTACATACACGCCTTCACCGGTGTGGAACCCTGGCTCCATGGAGACTCCCTTCACCACAAACCTGTCACATACGAAAGCCCTGCGGACATAATGCAGCAGATACAATGAAGCCAGGCCGACGATGCCCCAGCAAAGCCACAATACCGCCTTCTCCATCACCCTTGACGAAATATGAAATTTTCCACAGTTCATTACTTTTCAAACATAAGTATTAATAACGAGTCCTGCAACTCCATCGCCTCCTTCCGGAGACTCTTCATCGTGAGAACCTTCGGATTGACCTCCATCCGCGATATCTCACGGCCGACCCGGACAGCTCCCTCATTGTCCCCTGCCCTGACCCTGCACCTCATCAGCAGATACAGAGGATATATGCGCGACGGTACCATGTAATGTGACTGCAGATACTCTCCACACGCCTCCTCCACACGGCCCTCGGCCTCCAGATTGCGGCCGATGATGTTATGGAACATGGGATCACACGACATTGCAGCGCCCTCTCTCAGGACCTCCGTGCTCACCGCATACATCCCGGACTTGTGAAGGGCATGGCCGTAATCATACAGATAGCGGTAGTCATCACGCAGCACATCGTACAGGAGCGCCAGGCTGTCGGCAACTCCTTCGTCAATACCGAAGGCGGCGAACTGGCGTTCTGTCTGCCAACGTTTCTCCGCATCCTTCCGCTCTCTCATACGCGGGGCCGTCCATATCAGAGCGATTGACGCAAGGGCCACGGCTGGTACAATCAGCAACGTCCTCCGCCCGATGCCTCCGTCCGCACAGGCCGCTCCGAGCATGACTGCCAGAACATATCGCGGTATTTCCTCCGACAACGGATATGACGCCACGGCGAACACTGCCCATGCCGTCAGGCCGTACGCCATCGAAGAACCTCTCCCGTGAAGGGAGGCAATACCCGCCAGCATCACCAATACGGACAGCACGAGACCAGGGACGCCGCACTCCAGCCCGAAGCGGAAATACTCGTTGAACGGATATTCCGGGCATCCGGCAGCCTTCCGTTCCGACGACGGGCGATCCGCCTCCCTGAAATACTCCGCCTGACGGGCTCCGTATGCACCCATAGCATTGCCGGGTCCATATCCGTACAACGGCCTGTCCGCTATCGCCAATGCCTCCATCTTCCATATATGGAGCCTGCCTTCGGCCGATTCGCGCTTCATGTTGAAAATCAGGACGGACAGGACAAGCAGCGACAACACGGCTGCAGGTACTACCCATTTCCGTCCCGACACGAACCCGCGGACTTCCTTCCTCCCCGACAGCCAGAGCAAACCCGCTGCGAGGAATGAGCACCATGCGGTCCTGCTCATGCTCGCAGGGAGCAATATGAGTCCTGACGCGGCTGACACCCCGGTCAGGATACATAAAATCCGGCCGGCAATGCCCTTGTCTCCGGAATGACGTATGGCCGAGACTCCTGTAATGCTAACCAGCACTGCCAGAAGGCCTCCGTAGGGCCCCGGATTGGAAAATGTGCCCGTCATCGGATATATGATATGTCCCGAAGCACGCAGCCCGCACAACTGAAGCATCCCCAGCACCGACTCGTACAGGAGCAGGACTGCGACCGCCCCTTCCGCCATTGCCTCAGCCTTCCCTCCGAACGCCGTGAACACCGCCCATGAGACAATCCCAGCCGCCACACATGGCATCACACGCAGCAGAACCAGTCCAGCATCAGTACCGCCGTTCACCCCGTACGACACACACTCCCAGACACAGAGCAGCAGAAGGGAGGAGGCGCATATTTCAATACCAGACAATTTCACCTTGATTATAGATAAATGGCCGGCTTTCAGTGCCGGTAGTCAAACACTTCAGCAACAGCAGGCAATCAACCGGGACATCATCTGCCGAGAAGCACAGAGTCTTGTCGGCAACGGCACGCTTCAATTCCATCCAGGTATGTCCATTCCACCAATACAACACATATTCATATCCTGGATAAAGATTATTTCCGTCGCTTCGTCTGAAATAATCTACTGCGCCAAGTATCACTTCTTTGCCGAAATCAAATCCTACCCAAATATCATCTTCACCTCTGGCGCTGAAGAAAGTAAGTGGATCATTATCATTGATTGCAGTAGCAAGATTCACCTTGTTTTCAGGATGCACTTCCCTCCCGCAACATACGAGAGAAGTTTCGAGTCTCGCGCCGTGAATATCGTAAAATATCAATTCTGCAATATCGCACCGCCCATCATCCGAAGACCTGAACTTTATGAAACGGCATGAAGTCGTCCCGTCAAGTTCCTGATAACCGGCAAGAGTAAGTGAATCATACGGAAATTCTGCAATTACCGCAGAATTCTCAAAAGAAGCACTTCCGGCAAATTCGAGAACACCGCCCCTTATTTTAGAAGAATTCCTGTATACAAATTCATACACAGGATACTTTCTGAACAGATTGACTGAAGTATGATTCTCCGATGAAATCCTTATCGGAATCATTTGGCCGGAATAGTCCAGATAGAATGGATTTCCAGCAGCTTCGCATCGGTCCGGGCCCAGACACTGTACAGGCAGATACAAGACCCCTCGGCCTATATTGACAAAGCGAGCCTTATGTCCTGATTTCATTTCGCCGGGGCACACAGGGACCCACTCCTGATTATTGAATGTCGCAAGATACAAGTTGTCATATCTCTTCCCGGGCCATAACGGAATGTCAACATCACTGGTAATGACATATTCTCGCGTGACATCCTTGAAAAAAATCCCGCCGAGACCAGAAGGAACCGGCAGTCCGTCAGACAATCGCCTGCGAATCTCCGGATTCACCGCATAGGTCATCCTATACACCTTTGACAACGGCCTGTTCTGCAATACATCAGGCTCTATTCCGAATGGGGAAAACGGCTCATTTCTTCCTTTGTTCCCGCAAACGCTCAGCCAAGTATGTCCATATTTTCTGTTAGCCCATTGAGGAGTATAATCAAGAGCGACAGGTATTCCCTTGCTACGCTGAACCTGAACTGCTGCGGCACAAGCCTCCGCACAAGTCCCGTACGGCAGATTCAGGAGGATATCCGGGCGGAATATCGGATACAATTCCAACTGCTTCGTATATTTCAGATATCCTCCTTGCATTGCAGCATTGACCTCAAAGGCGGCTGCCGATGCATTCATGTTGTACTCTCTGCACTCACGTTCCATCCTGTCTATCTCACCTCTCGCATATCCTATACTACGGGAGCGCCAGTCATCCATTGGCTGAAGGTCCTGACATTTATATGGAAGCAAATACTCGCAATATCCAGAGAAATCAAGGTGCCTGCCCCACCTGCCGTATTTCCACTCAAGATAGGAACGGTCAATCTCATCAATAAGATATTCTGCTTTGATGGTACGGATATCACATACTGTTCCAATTTCTTGCTCATGAATTCGATATAATGAATGCATCACCGATTTGAAGCAGTCGCGTTCCATGCCCAGGCTGATCAGATTCTCAAGATCATGATAATATGCATCAGTCCCGGAATACGACTTGTGCCATGGCATGTTTGCAATAAGATATTCCGCCGCAGCAAGTTTCT
>SFNZ01000137.1 GCA_004552615.1 Bacteroidales bacterium
GTAAATTGCAGCAGATGCACCGTCCTTGAGGACTTCCATGGATTCGATGTCATTCGGATCAATTCCGGAGATATCCTTGGCAAGTCGTCCGTCGACAACATAGAGAGGGTCGCTTGAGTTGTTCGAGCTGACACCCCTGATGCGGATTGAAGGAGAAGCACCCGGCTTGGCAGATCCGCTGAGGACCTGCACTCCTGACGTCTTTCCCTGAAGGGCCTGTCCCGCTGATGTAATTGTCCTGGCCTCCATATCTTCAGCCTTTACCTGTGATACGGAACCCGTAAGAGAGCTCTTTTTCTGGACGCCGTAGCCGACCACCACTACCTCCTCGAGGATCCTGGTATCCACTTCCATCTGCAGATTCATTCCGGCTGCTGCAGGAAGTTCGACTGATGTGTAACCGATGTAGGAGAATTCGAGAACCGCACCCTCAGTAACTTCCATTGACCAATTGCCGTCAATGTCGGTCATTGTACCGTTGTGCGTACCCTTCTCGATCACGCTGACTCCGATCATCGGAATCTTGTTCTCATCGATTACCGTACCGCTTGCCGTGACCCTTTCCTGTGCAGAAAGATTCACGCAAGCAAAAATGAGAAGCACTGCGGAAAACAGGGCTTTCATTCCATGATTGATTGATCTGGTTCTCATTTTAATAGAATTGATATAATGTGGTTATGTAATAGGCTTGTTTCAGAATCCTCTCACAGGATAGCGCATTGTGAAGTCTATCAGTTCCTTATCGTGATTGCAGGTCACTTTGCATACATTGTCGAAGAACATCGTGGCCCTGTTGTTGCACTCGAAAGGTTCCCATTCCGGCAGGCCTTCCGCCGACGGCTTTCCGGTCCGGGCGAAATTGGCCCAGCATCTGCTCATTTTTGAGGCCAGCTCCAGTGCCTCCGGGCCGCCTCCTGTCATGCTCGAATGCCTTGACGCATTGTTGAAGACGAAAGGTATTTCCATACAATGGGTGCTGCGGAGGATTCCGTCAAGAACCGGAGACTCCCAGGTAAACAGGTACATGTAGACCGGAGCTCCTCCCTGGCGGGATTTGCGTATAGCCTGTTCGACAGCCCCGGGGCGGAAAACGAAATCAGCATCTATCAGGTCTGCCGGTTTATATCCCGGATATGCCTTGCCGAAAAGCTCCAGGAATTTTGGAGTTCCGTCCCCGTATCTGTTCTCGAGAAATTTGACAGCATCCTCCCGGGTTATATTGCGGAGAGACGGGACATAGGTTGTCATCGTGAACTCATGCCGTGTGGTTCCGATAATCATAGGTATATCAGCAGAGATTGCCGGAGCCTGAGGATCAAACGGCTGGGAAGGCAGGGCAACGGAATCCACCGTCGGGGCCCAGCCGAATATGAAAGTCGAGGTTCCGTCTTTCCCTGCCTCGGATTTCACCTGTTCCACGGCCTTCTCGCCAGCGGCAAGGAGCTCTTCATAAGGCACATCAGCAATCTTGTCGATGTCGGATGCATTCAGGCCGAGGTTCTTGACAGTGGCGACTCCGATTTTCCTTGAGTACCTGGACTCCATGGTGCGAAGCATTGATCCGCTCTGCACTATTGCCTTGTGGAAAAGGCCTTTGGCTGATGGCATGGCAAGCAGGGTCGTGACCTTTCCACCGCCGCCCGACTGACCGAAAATCGTCACATTGGACGGGTCTCCTCCAAATGCGGCAATATTGTTCCTGACCCATTTGAGGGCAGCCACAATATCCAGCATCCCGGCATTTCCGGAACTGGCATATTTCTCCCCGAATGCGGAAAGGTCGAGGAATCCAAGCACATTGAGCCTGTGGTTGACGGTTACCACGACTACATCTTCTGATGCGGCAAGAGAGCTACCGTCGTATGAAGGAAGTTCCTGGCCTGAACCGGCAGTGTACCCGCCTCCGTGAAGCCATACCATGACAGGACGCTTCCCTGAATCTGCAATATTCGGAGTCCATACATTGAGTCTGAGACAGTCTTCCGAGCTCCAGCCGTCATTCCAGTTGAAAGCAAATGCAATCTCGTCGTTCGCCCATCCCTGTCTTGCAGGCTGAGGGCACACAGGTCCGTATTGGCGGCAGCTTCTGATTCCATCCCATTCGTCCGTTTCCTCAGGTGCCCGGAATCTTTCAGCCTTGGCGTACGGGATACCCTTATATATATAAACGCCGCCCTGAATATATCCCGCAACTTGCCCCTTTGCGGTACGGACAACTGCGGTTGAAGACGATGCATTGATTTCCCCTTCGCCAGGAGTGGCATGCGACACTGAACCCGTACCGCAGGAATTCATCAATGCGGACAGGCAGACCATGCCGAAAAAAGTCAGGATTGTTCTCATGTTTGACAGCATTATGTGGTTTACTGCTGCAAAGTTCACCATTAATCCGCCATCAGCCTTTCTGATACGTACATATGTTTTTCCTGCCGGTTCAAAAGGTTTTCTATTCGTTCAATTGTTTATTCTTATGTTCAAATCTTATTGTCCGATGATGTCCGGCCCGATTTTTTATGTATCTTGCATAAGAATTTGAACCGACCACATAATGAAGAGATTATTGATTGCAGCCATATCATCATTATACGTGATAATGGCCTGTTCTCCAGCGGATGCATCCGCGGACGAATATGTCGCAGGCGCAGGCTCCACAGCGTCGAATACATTATCAAACAAAAGAATAAGCTCCATAACCCAGGACCGGCACGGTCATATATGGATAGGGACATTCCGGGGACTGAACCGGTACGACTCCCACGAATACCACCAGTATTTCTGCAGCAACGCTGACAATGCCG
>SFNZ01000059.1 GCA_004552615.1 Bacteroidales bacterium
CACGGTGGAAGCCTCATCGGCCATGACTCCCCTCTGGTATAGAGCTGTCAGTGAAGCGACTATGCCGGGTCTAAGGTATCCGTGCTCCCCGTAGTTCAGGTTTTCCGCATCCCTGATCACGGACTGTGCCACCTCGTCGGAGAACCGGTAATAAGGGACAACGCTCGAACCTGCCGCATCCCTCTCGGACTGGAGCTGCTCCGATGTCTTGAGTATCGGAAAGTCAATCTGGGAAATAAGCGTCTCGTATGCCCAAGGAGAGCCTTTTTTGTAATCATAATTGAATTTCCCCGTACGCGGCATCAACGCCACGAGCAGGAGAAAGAGAACAAAAAGCGAAAGATAGATTTTCGGTTCTCGCGGAATCCCTGATTTAGCCATGATAAAATATGTTATTTAAACGAGCGCTGCCTTACTTGTGGAAAGGGCTTCCGGCTTCGCGGGCAATGAAACTGTAGGTCAACTTGTCCGTAAGTCTCGGGAACAGCCTGTGAGCCAGCACAGTAACCTTGCCGAGTCCGGTCAGTATCATCTCCGCCTTGCGTTTACGGAGTCCCTTTGCAAGATACATTGCACACTCTTCGGCGGACATCAGCTTGCCCTCGTCGAGAGGAGTCTCCCCCTGTGCCGAACCGTCGGCGGTGAGGGCAGCGTTCCTGACATTGGAAGAAGTATATCCCGGAGCGAACACCATCACATGAAGCCCGTCATAAAGATGCTCAATGCGAATCGTGTCGAGGAATCCTCGGATGGCATATTTAGATGACGAATAGCCGGTCCTCGCCGGCAGGGCGGAATAGCCTGCAATCGAGATAACGCCTACTACAGAGCCCTTTGACTCGAGGAGATACGGCAATGCGTACTTGGTGCAGTTCACAGTTCCCCAGAAGTTCACGTCCATCAGCTTGTGGATGACGCAGAGGTCGAGGTCCTTGAACATCGCACGCATGGATACCCCGGCATTGTTCACCAGAATGTCCACACGGCCGAATTTTGCAACGGTCTGCTCCACGAGATTGCGGCAGTCCTGCTCCACAGAAACATCCGTCCTGACACAGAGTACCTTGCCAGAATCGGCATTGACAGAAGGAGCCTCCTTCTCGAGCACGTCGAGGTGGCGGGCAGCCATAACGACATTGGCCCCGAAGCTCCCGAATAATCTGGCAGAAGCCAACCCGATTCCCGAGCTGGCTCCTGTAATGATTATAACCTTATCTTTAAAGAAAGCCTTGTCCATAATAATAACTTACGTTTCGCAAAGCGAAACAACTGCTTTTGAGGCCTTCAGGCCGAGGGTAAGTCCCTTTCCCGGGGTCGGGAGCGATTAGCAAAAGTCCAGTGGCCTTTTGCAGCGAGCAGCCCGAAGGGACGGTAGGGATTTAGGAAAAGGGTAGCGTATTCTGAAAAGCAGCAATTTGCGGCTTGCGATAATTGAATGTATATATGGATAGATTTCTGCTATTCAACGGTCATTGCGGCGATGTCATCCCCGTCGTATGCACCTGCGTCGAGCTTCGCCTTGATCTCCTTGAAGGCATTGAGCGTGTACTCTACATCCTCCATGGTGTGTGAAGCCGTGCAGACGATACGGAAGATAACCATGCCCTTAGGGATGACAGGGTAGATGACCATCGAACAGAAAATGCGGTAGTTCTCACGAAGGTCCTTGGCCATCTTGGTAGCCTGGGCCACACCGCCCTTGATGTGTACAGGGGTCACGCATGCCTCTGCCTCTCCGATGTCGAATCCCTCCTTGCGGAAACCGTCCTGGATGGCGTGGGTAATCTGCCAGCATTTCTTCCTGAGTTCGTCTCCCTCCGGTGACATGATGATTTCAAGACGCTTGGTATTTCCGATCACGAGCGGCATAGGCTGTGACTTCGCATACATCTGGGAACGCATGTTCGCACGCAGATAATTGATGATCTTGTGAGGACCTGCAACGAAACCGCCGATGGAAGCCATTGACTTGGCGAATGCTCCGATATAGAGGTCAATCTCGTCCATGCAGCCCAGAGCCTCGGAAGTACCGCGGCCGTGCTCGCCGAGAAGACCGAATCCGTGAGCGTCATCGATCATTATGCGGAAATTGTATTTCTTCTTGAGAGCTGCAATCTTGTCGAGCTTGCCGAGAGCACCGGTCATTCCGTAAACGCCCTCGGTGATGAGAAGCACTCCGCCTCCGTTGGCATCAGCCTCGGCACATGCTTTCGCAAGCACCTTCTCGCAGTCTGCAATATTGTTGTGACGATATTTGTATTTGCTTCCGAGATGGAGACGGATACCGTCCAGGAGACATGCATGGCACTCGGCATCATAAACGATGACATCGTGACGTGACGTGAGGGCGTCAATCGTGGAGACGATTCCCTGGTATCCGAAATTGTAGAGGAATGCATCCTCCTTCTTCTCGAACTCGGCGAACATCTTCTCGAGCTTCTCGTGGTATCTCGTGTTTCCGGAAAGCATGCGGGCTCCCATAGGATAGGCAAGTCCCCATTCAGCGGCTGCTTCAGCATCTGCTTTGCGGACCTCAGGATGGTTGGCGAGGCCGAGATAGTTGTTAAGACTCCAGTTAAGGACAGGTTTCCCGTTGAAGATCATGTGCGGCCCGAGCTCCCCTTCGAGGCGCGGGTACATGTAATAACCGTAAGCCTGGTCGAAATACTGGCCGATAGGACCGCCTGAGTCTCTCTCAATTCTGTCAAAAATGTCTAACATATCGTATGAATTTTAATATTGGTCGATTTAATACTAACGTCAATTTCCATCCGGAGCCCGCTATGCGTCGATATTTGCATAATGTGCGTTTTCCTCGATGAACTGCCTGCGTGGCGGCACATCGTCTCCCATAAGCATGGAGAATGTCCTTTCGGCCTCCGCGGCATTGTCGATGGTGATTTTGCGCAGCCTCCTCTTGTCAGGATCCATGGTAGTGTCCCAAAGCTGCTGGTCACTCATCTCACCGAGACCTTTGTAACGCTGCACGGTCACGCCCTTGTCAGTGCCCTTGCCGAGTTTCTGTATAGCCTCGGCACGCTGCTCGTCTGTCCAGCAATATATCTCCTCCTTGCCCTTCTTCACGAGATAGAGAGGAGGTGTTGCAAGATAGACATATCCGTTGCGGATAAGGTCGAGCATGTACCTGAAGAAGAATGTGAGAATCAGGGTGGCGATATGGCTTCCGTCGACATCGGCATCGGTCATGATGATGACCTTGTGATAACGGAGCTTGCTCAGGTCCATTCTCTTCTCTCCGTTCTCGTCCTCCTGCGCAACAGTCACTCCGAGAGCCGTGTAAATGTTCCTGATTTCCTCGCTGTCAAATGCCCTGTCCTCGGCAGCCTTCTCGACATTGAGAATCTTTCCCCTGAGCGGAAGGATTGCCTGGATACGCCTGTCACGACCCTGCTTTGCGGTACCGCCTGCGGAATCTCCCTCGACGAGGAAGAGCTCGCATTTCTCAGGATTGCGCTCGGAGCAGTCTGCAAGCTTGCCCGGCATTCCGGCACCCGACATCACGGTCTTGCGCTGCACCATCTCACGCGCCTTTCTCGCTGCCGTCCTGGCAGTTGCGGCGAGAATCACCTTCTCGATGATAATCTTGGCGAACTTCGGATTCTCCTCAAGATACTGGTCCATGGCGGCTGACGTGGCCTGTGAGACCACTGATGTCACCTCGCTGTTTCCGAGTTTGGTCTTGGTCTGGCCCTCGAACTGAGGCTCAGCCACCTTCACGGAAACCACAGCGGTGAGACCCTCACGGAAATCCTCCTGGGAGAGTTCAACCTTGACCTTCTCGAGAAGCTTGTTCTTGTCCGCATAGTTCCTCAGGGACCTGGAAAGACCCATCTTGAAGCCCTGCAGATGTGTACCGCCCTCGATTGTATGGATATTGTTCACATAGGAGAGAATAGTCTCCTTGTATCCCGTATTGTACTGGAGAGCAATGTCAATCGGAATTATCTTGTCGGCAGTCACGCATACAGGCTCGGGAATGAGTTCCTCTGCATTTGCATCGAGATACTGGATGAATTCCTTGAGACCTTCCTGTGAATAGAATACCGCAGACTTGTACACCTGGTTGCCAGTAGGGGAATAATTGCCGTTCTCGTCGGTCTTGTACTCGTCCACGAGAGTCCTCTTGTCAGTCAGGGTGATATGGATTCCCTTGTTCAGGAACGCGAGTTCGCGCATCCTGCTTGCGAGGGTGTCATAATCATATACCGTAGTGGTGGTGAAAATCTCCGGGTCCGGATGGAATGTGACAATGGTACCGGTATCATGGCACTCGCCTACGACTTCAACGGCCGTGGTCGGCTTGCCCTTGCTGTATTTCTGCTGATGAATCTTACCGTCCCTGTGCACTTCTGCAACAAGGAGGTCTGAAAGCGCATTCACGCAGGATACACCGACTCCGTGAAGACCTCCTGAGACCTTGTAGCTGTCCTTGTTGAACTTGCCGCCGGCATGAAGCACCGTGAGGACCACCTCGAGGGCGGACCTGTGCTCCTTCGGATGCATGTCCACCGGAATGCCTCGGCCGTTGTCCCTGACGCTGATCGAGTTGTCTTCCGTAATCGTGACTTCGATATGGTCGCAGAAACCGGCCATAGCCTCGTCAATACTATTGTCAACCACCTCATACACAAGGTGATGAAGTCCTCTTACACCTACATCGCCGATGTACATTGAAGGCCTTTTCCTCACTGCCTCCAGTCCCTCGAGGACCTGGATACTGCCTGCGGAATACTTTTCCTCGGCCTCGCGCATCTTTTCGTTTTCTTCCATCGATTTATCTTCGTTTCAATTTGTCAATCCCGGTGCGGAAACAGGCTCTTTGCAGACTTCGTCAGCCGCACCACATAATCGTACAAATATAATCATTTTTCAGGAATTATCCGAGGATTGTTCCATGAAAGTTCATTTTCCGCAAAGATACTTCAGCCAGAAGGCCCTGTTCTCGTTCAAGAAATGCTGTCCCTGATAGCCACGGTAGCCATGCATTCCGTCAGGATAAATCATGAACTCGAACTTCTTTCCCTGCTTCTGCATCTCGTCTATGAGCTGGAGGGTATTCTGGAAATGCACATTGTCATCACCGGTCCCGTGAGTAATCTTCAGCATCACCGGCTCAACGCCAGGAACAAATTCATTCTCAACAGGATACGACGACACGTGACTGATGACCCTCGAGCCGGCATAGCCTTCCGGATTGGTCTGCGGAGTCTCCATGAAACGCTCCGTGTAATGGCTGTCGTACAAGCACCAGTCATATACTCCGCCGCCTGCTATACCGTAATGGAAATAATCCGAAGCAGTGAAGAGCAGCATTGTCGTCATGGTTCCTCCGAACGAGAATCCTTCCACTCCGATCTTGTCAGGCTGAACGTAAGGCAGGGACTGCAACCATGCCGCCCAGGCCTTGAAATCCTCCACTTCCACTGTATTCAGATGCCTGTAAATCTGGTCCAGGCCTTCACGCCCGTTATGTCCTGCAGCACGGCAGTCAGCAGTAATCTGTATGATTCCGTTCTCCGACCACCACTGGGAAGAAGCGGACGGATGCATCCAGCGGTCCCTCACCATAGGAGTGTCAGGGCCTCCGTAAATGTCCACGTGAACAGGATATTTGCGCGAAGGGTCGAAATCTTTCGGATATACTATGCATGCCGGCAGCCTGAGTCCGTCATTTTCAATATAAACGAGCTGCGGGAGGGCATAAGCTGACGGATTGAAATCCGGGCCCGCCATATCCGCCACCTTGTAAGCTGACCTTGCCGGCATTGCCGGATAACGCCTCGGAGCCCTGCCTTTCGCCAGGGCCTCCTTCCTGTCCGCATCCGCAGCACGTCTCGCCATCCATGCCACGTCGGCCTTGTCCGTCTCATAAATCCATATCTGGACAGGGGTTGTGTAATTCGAAAGCGATGCGGCGAAATAGCGGCCGTCCGGGGAGAATTTCACACCGGTCACATTCAGTGACGTATCAGTCAATGCCTTGATATTTCCTTCAGAATCAGCCTTGTACAGGCACTGGCGCACGGAAGCGTCCCTGCATGCCGTAAAATACACGTCTCCGCGTGCCTCGTCCACCCTCAGCAGGGAGATTCTCCAGTTAGGCCCGTCCGTGATCCTCCTGAGTGTCTTCCCGTCGTATGACAGGAAATAAATCTGCTGCCAACCCGTCTCGAAACTCCTTGCCATATAGAGCCCCCGTGACGTGAATATCATCCCGTCAATCCAGTCGAGCCATGTCTTGTACTCCTCATGATATATATGCTTCTTCGAGCCGTCCTCAGACGACACACTGTACAGGTCCAGGGTATTCTGGATTCTCGGCTCACGCGACACGAAGAATTCCCTGCTGTCCGCTCCCCAGAACGGTGTTCCGAAATACTGTTCTCCGTCCTCTTCGAAATCCGCCCAGACAATGCCGCTGCCGTCAACCGGGGCAATGCCGATGCGGACCGGAGGATTTGGCTCCCCAGCCTTCGGATATCTGGTCCTGTTCAGCGAACCATCCTGCCCGAACGGCGAATATATCGGGAACATCGGCACTTCGGAATTGTCGAACCTGTAGAATCCTATTTTCTTCGAATCCGGCGACCACCAGAAAGCACGGTACATCGAAGGTCTTCCGAAAATCTCCTCATAATACACCCAGGAAGCATATCCGTTCAATATGAGGTCCGACCCGTCGGATGTCAGGCGTGTCTCCTCTCCTGTAGCTATATCAATGACATACAGGTCATTGGCCCTCGTAAATGCTAGTTTGGACGAATCCGGGGAGAATGTCAGGTTCACGGCTCCCTCCGGCTTTATCGGAAATCCTGCGAATTTCTCCGGGGCGGAAACTCCCTGCCTGACCTTCATGGAAGGACAGCGTACGGAAAACGCCGCATCATCGATGTACGTGCCGTCATAGGAGAAGACCACCTCGTCCGGAGCGGTCCATTTCCAGAAATACGGAACCTTTTCGAATTCCTGCGCAGAAACGCAGATGGCTGCCAGGACGGCAGCCGCGGAGGACGTCATGAACCTCCTGAATGATATTGATACTCTCATCATACGAAATAATTGTCCTTGAAATTCACGAGATATACTTTCTCCACAGCCCTGGTCAGGGCAGTATAGAGCCATTTGTAGTCGTCCACCGAGAACTCCTCCTGCCAAAACGGATTGTCGATGAAGACACATTTCCATTGTCCTCCCTGGGACTTGTGACAGGTGATGGCATTGGCATATTTCAGCTGGAGGGCATTGAAATAAGGGTCCTCCCTCACGGCCTCGTAACGCTTCTTCTTGGTGGAAAGATGGGCATAGTCCTCGCTGACTCCCTGATACAGCGCGTTCTGCTGTTCGTAGGTCAGGGAAGCCGACTCGGAAGCAAGAGTATCGAGGCATACCTTGGCGGTGATTTCCTGCCCGTCATAATCCGGAAAAGACAATTCCGCATCGGCGAAATGCAGTCCGTACCTTTCCTCGAAATGACTGATGGCCACCAACTTGACCATATCCCCATTGGCTATGTAGTCGAGTTTTTCCACCCCTTCGGTGAACTGGTAGCAATTCTTTACCACCATCAGCTTGTCCCCCCTTACGAGGCTTTCCTCCTTGTACTGGACAGCCCCGCGTATCCCTGCATTGTACCGGTTCGCCCTCTTGTTCGAACGGCAGAGGACTATCGTCTCGTCATCCCCGTATCTGTCGTAAGCATCCGAAAGGGCCTCCGTGAGCTCCCCTCCGGAAATTCTGCACACATCCTCGAATCCTTCAGTGGAAAGTTCGAGCATATCCACAGGGAAAAGCGTCCCGCCCGACTCGAGGTCCTCGGCAATGGCGGTGCGGAGCAATGTCGCATTGTACAATATCCCGGATTCTCCCTTCTGCCTCACCACCGTGGTCAGCGATGAGTGGAAGACGCCGCCGAAACGGTCCATGTACTCCGGAGCCAATGCCGGACTGTATTCATGCCCGACAGGAGGCAGCTGGGCGGAATCCCCTATCATCATCAGGCGGCAGCCGGCCCCGTTGCGGACGAACGTCACGAGGTCTTCGAGAAGATTGCCAGTCCCGAATGACGCCGAAGACTGACGGCCACCGTCGTCAAGGCCTATGAGAGAGACCTCGTCAACTATGAAAAGGGCGTCCTTCAGCTTGTTGGGAGAGAGGGTGAACTGTCCGAATCCGTCAGTCCCGACCGAACGCTGCCTGTAAATATGTTTATGTATAGTGGAGGCAGGCCTGCCGGAATACAGGGACAGGACCTTGGCAGCCCTTCCTGTCGGTGCGAGAAGCACGACCGGCACCTTGAATTCGTTCATTGAAGCTATCACGGCCGATACCGCAGTGGTCTTGCCGGTGCCGGCATATCCGTTGACAGTCAATATGTCCCCCTCATCACCTGTAAGGAAATCGGCCACATCCCTGAAAAGGGAGTCCTGACAGGAGGTTGGCTCGTACCTGAAATGGCTCCTGAAGCTGCCGTACAAGAAATCCGAACGTCCCATATCACCTCTTGCCGATTCTGAACACCATAATTACCACGGCAAGTACCGGATATATCTCAAGCCTTCCAACGAACATGTCGAGGCAGAGGATGAACTTGGACATTGCCGTAATCCCGTTGAAATTGCCGAGCGTACCCATGTCCCCGATTGCAGGGCCGACATTGCTGAGACATGATACAGAGGCATATAATGCATTGTTGCCGTCCATTCCCGAGAGCACGGTCAATGCAGTGGAGAGGCAGAGGAGCAGCATGTACAGGCCGATGAAGAGGATGTGAGGAAATACCTCCTCAATGCGTATGATATGATTCCTGACATGAATCTGGTTGACGGAAGACGGATGCAGGACATGTTTTACCTGCTGGGAGATGGACTTGAACAGCAGATAGAGCCTGTCCGCCTTGATTCCGCCGACAGTGGAGCCGGCCATACCGCACTGGAGTCCGAGGAATAGCATCACCACGTTGGCGAAGGCAGGCCATAAGTTGTTGTCCCCTATGGCGAAACCGGTGGTGGAGACGAAGGACAAGGTATGGAATATTCCCTGCTCCAAAGCGCCTCCCAGGCCGAGTCCGGAATCTCCTATACGAAGTGTAAACGAGACAACGAGACATGCAACGACTACTGTGGAAACGTAATATTTGAATACAGGACTGTTCAGCGGCTTGAGGCTTCTGGTCACTACTGTCATGAACAGGGTCCCGAAATGTACCGAGCAGAGAAACATGAAGACAATGGTCACGGCGTTGATCACCGAGGAATTGTAAGCTCCTATGGAAAGATTCCTTGTGCTGAATCCGCCTGTGGCACAGACGCTGAACGCATGGTTAATGGCGTCGAAGGCGGACATTCCCGCTACCCAATATGAAAGGAAGGAGGTAACGGCAAGTCCGAAATATACTGAGGAATAGATGATTACGGTCTTGTTGGCCCTCGACCTGTAGCCTTCTCGGGAGAGGGACGAAATCTCAAGGTTCGTAAGCCTCAGGCGGACCGGGCTGGAGGACGGTATTATCAGCAGGAGGAAAACTACGACTCCGAGGCCTCCGATGAAATGTGTCGATGAACGCCAGAAAAGGAGACTGTTCGGCAAAGCCTCGACGTTCTCGAGTATTGTTGCGCCTGTGGTGGTGTAGCCTGAAACGGATTCGAAGAATGCGTTGATGACCGAGAAAGGACCGCCCCAGAGGACGTACGGCAACATTCCGAATATGAATGACAATGACCAGGACAGGACAATTATCATGAAGCCGTCCTTGAGTGTGATGTTGTCGGAGTTCCTTACGAAAATGAACGGGAAGAATCCGACCATGAACGTTATCACGAAGCTGATGCTCAATGCGGCGAGGGCGCTGTCATTGCCGTTGGCGAGGGATACGAGGATGGACAGGAACATGAAGAACGCACTTGTGAGAAGTGCGAACCCGACGTTTCTGGATATGACTTTGAAATTCATCCCCTGCCTCCTGTTTTACTGAATAATTCCCGTATCATCGGGCGTTTTCGCGATTGTCAGCTGCCTGGTCCCGTTTCTCCATGGCGGCATCGCGGAGAGCCTTGTTCCTCTTCCGGAGCTGGGCGTTCTCCCTCGCGATTTCGGTTATGCCGCTGTTGAGTTCGGAAAGCTGGTCATCCCCGTCGAAGTCATAATTGTATTTGGCCCCGGTCGAGCGGTAATTCTCCAGTCCGGCGAGCATCCTGTATATCGGATTTACGTAATAGACCATCAGGAAGAACATGAGCATCAATACCATGAGAAGTCCGACGGCGACCGCCACGGCTCCCGGAATGATGCTGCGGTAGAATCCCCTCTCGAATGTAGCGGAGTTGTGCTGGAGTTCCTTGTAGACGGCCTCGTTCAGCACTGAAATGTCGTAGCGAAGCCTGTTGTATTTCGGCTGCAGGCGTTCGAAATACCATTTCCTGGCATCGGTAAAGCCTGAGAGAAGGGTCTGCGGAAGTTCAAGCGACGTGAGCATGAAGGCGGAATAGGAATAGAGGACCGAGTCAGCGAGCGGAAGGGTCTTCTCCGAGGAGATTGATGCCTTGAGGCTGTCGCAATGTGCAAGGAATTCATCCTGGCGGAGTTCCGGAAGGCGTCCGGAGGTGTGGTCCCCTATGACGGCGAGGATTGCGAGGTTGTAGTCGTTGGCCGCATTGGCAAGGCGCTGGGAGGCGTTGATGCTTCCGATGTTGGCCCCTATGAGGTCGGAAACGTAGTTGCTCATCCTGCTGTATTCCATTATGGAAATGAAGCTCGACACTAGAAGGATGACGGCTATCGAACTGAGGCTCAGGACGAGTTTCATCCTGAGGGTCAGCTTGAAGTTCCTTATGGAGTCCCTGTATTTTCTCATCTGTCCGTAGATGTCTTTTTAAGGAATCTTCATATAATAACCAGCATCATCTTCGTCAATCTTTTCGGTCCATATTTCCTCTCTCATCAGTCACGTAGCTACGGCTACGCTCCCTCTTCGACAGAAAATCTGACCTCGAAAATCCAAGTCGAATCTGAAGCAGGTTATTATTTTCAGCTTCCTAAACTACGAATATACGAAAGAGTTTTGGAATTTCAATACAGATTGTCCTGACAAGGCCCCTGGTGGCAATACTCATCATCATAGGAAATCATTGGCCTTTCTTTCATATCAAATTAGACACTATTAGAAGCAGTATCCTTCGGGATAAGTAATATCCCACATTTTATAATTCCTTATATCATCGATGACGGACTCATAATCGATACCACCATTTACGCACAGTACTGATGACAATCGCTAAAAGCCACGCAATCATAGGAATAATTAGCAATACAAATTTTTTACGACGATCTATAATCAGAAATATAACCACATTGATTATGAGTATACAAAATGACGTAAAAATTGGATATTCTTCTTCAGCGTCTTTGATTCGCCAGCCATTCAAGACCAAGGTGGAGAACGTAGTCATACCAAATTGTATAAGATACATTAAGCATACAATAGGTATGGCATGATCCATCAAACACGCTAAAAATGGATCCCCAAATAAATATTCTACTCAAGCTATGCACACGCTTGAGATAACTTCCAAAGAAAGAATCAGTGGAATAATGTGTCTGTCTTTTACAAAGATGTCTTTAAGACTAATTGTTTTTGGCTTCTTCATCGTAGGTGCAATCAACTGACATATCCGGGGTGAGAGTCTTAAATTGTTTCATTGCCATCAAGGATTTCGTTGCCAAGATACGAAATTATAATTGAAACGTGAATAACTTTTTTGCCTGAAGATTGCTATTTGGTGGTCGGAGGGCTCTGCCAGAGCATGGCCGGCCGCGGCCTTGTGAGCGGCTCCCGACAGGAACGCAGTTCCGAAGGGTGGATGGAAGCGGAACTCCGGCAGAGCCCTCCGGCAACCATAGCGTCTCTCTAAACATTACATATAGAAAGCCGGCCCAAACCGGGTCGGCTTCTATAAGGGAAGAGTGCTCCTCCTATCTTTCGTATTCGACTCTCACGCGGCTTTCCGCAAGATTGTCGGCATATTCCCTTACATTGTCCCTCAAGGTGTCCGCCTTGTAGTCAGCAAGAGCTTTCCAGCTTTCAAAGTCGGCTATCATAATGGCATCATAAGTGGTCGCAGAATCATTTCTGTTGATGCCGACCTCGATGTTCAGAAGCCCAGGGATCAATCCCTTGAGGGACTCATATTTTTCTTTGACATCTTCCGCTGTTTCCTTCGGAGTCCTGCCATCTGATGGCTTGAACTTCCACATTACTGAATATCTAATCATATCTAATCGATGTTAGGTGTTTCCGGTTTTAGTATCAATGCAGATATTTTTCTCTAAATAACAAATTAATATTTGAAATAGCAAATAAAAAAGCGAAATTTTGACAGATTCCTTGAGATACGGGTACGAAAAAAGGGAAAGCTTGGCACATCGCACCGCTACAACCTCCTGCCCTTGCTGCCTTCCGGCCCTGGGGGAA
>SFNZ01000060.1 GCA_004552615.1 Bacteroidales bacterium
TGCATTCATGTTCATGATGTCAACCTCCCAATAATATGAGCCGTTGTCAATGAACATATTTCCGCCGGTCTCGGAAATCGAGTAAGCCGTTCCTTCGATGACGTTTCCGCCCATCCATACTTTTCCGTTCTTCACGAACTTGAATCCCTGATCGCCATTGTACATCGTCGCATAGCCTTTGTAGATGCCTTTTGAAGAATCCTTGAGATATACCTTCATGTCATCTGTCGGGCTCCAGCTGTGGCCTGAGTAGTTACCTGCCATCACGAGCCAGTCAGGCATGTTGACATCCACTGCATTGATCTTCAGGTCAGATGAGGATGCATTGAGGATAATCTTGTAAGTAGCGTCCGCCTTGGTCATGGAGATGTTTCCGCCTCCGAAGTCCACCTTGTCGAGAGTTCCGCCGAATGAATATGTCCAGTCGGAGTTGAAGCGGATCTTGAATCCGGAATCTTTGGCGATGGCCTGCTCAGGTGCGGTCCATGTCCTGGCGTCAGCGTTCCACTCCATAGGTACGCCGGCTGCCCAGCCGTTGAAGTCACCGATGAGCTCGAGGTTCTTCACCTCTACCATTTCGATGGTGTTGAATTTCTTGTTCAGCTTCACGAAATAGAATCCTGCAGGGCATACGATATTGTCACTTACCTGTCCCTTTCCGGTGACGTGAGCGAACTCAGTTGCGACACCGTCAATGGTGCAGCCCTTCATCTCGGATGCAATCTCACCGATACCGAAGTCCACTCCGGACCATGAAGGAGCGGCGCTGAACTTGAATTGAACATCTGAACCATCCGCAGTGTTCAGGTCAACAAATCCCTGATATACGCCTTTCTCGTTAGCAGATGCAGCGAGGGTAGGTGCAGTTGCAGGGCTCCAGCCCTGATGGCTTCCCGGAATCCACATCATTTCAGGGAATGTGGCTACGTAGGTGGTCACTTTCACTGTCACGGTGTTGGACGGGATTCCCTCCGGAATGCTCTCGCAATAAGCCATTACCTTAAGTTTAACCTCGGATTCTTGCTCTTCCACTCCGCCTGCGGCTACGACAGCCTCGTTAAGAGCGTCCACTGTGGTAGACCAACTTGTTGAATACAGATTGGAAGCGAGCACTTTCTCATCTCCGTTACCAATCTGCATTGTGACTCCGTAGGTAACATCTTCACCGTAGGTCATCCTTGCATCGCTCCAGCTGAGGAGCTCAAGAACGCCGGCAGGGTTCTCCTTGTCCAGCACGATTGCCGCGAGGGAAGCCTCGAGGGCAGGAGCCACGGCATTGTCATAGACATATACCTTGATGGAGATGGCTGCTGATGTATATACATTGTCCTCGTCATCCTTGATGCTGGCATAGACCGACACTGTGTGGGTGGAGTTCTGCTCGAGCTGGAAGTTGCCCTTCAGGAAATCCCTGAAAGCGTTCTTTGAGGAGGTATAGAAAGTCTCCTTGAGATTCTGGGCGAGGGCTACCTCTTTCTCCCCGTTCTTCACGTAGAGGTTGTAGGTATAGACCTCAGCGTTGATGAATCTTGCGGCTGACCAGGAGAATGTCACAGCCTCTGAAGTTGTGCCCTCTGTGATCAGGATGTCTGAGTGGACATCCATGACAGGTGCGACAGGTGCGGTCGAGAATGCGTCATTGCTCTCGATGGTGCAAGATGCTGCCGCGAAGCAGACTGCCGCTGAAGCCAATATGTTTCTTATTATTTTCATGATTCAGTCCTTTTATTGTTTTTCATACACGACCACGAACGGGGTCCTGTTTGCGTAGAGCTTCACGATGTAGTCACCGGTGCCAGGGGTAGGGTTGTTGTTGCCGCCCTGGGTGAGCTCGAAGCCGCCTTCGATGTCGGAAGAAGCGACTGCGCTGCCGTATTTGAGGTTCCAGTCCTTGTCAAGCCTGAGCAGCCATCCGTCTCCGCCTTCGGTGAATGAGATCACAGGTGATACCCATACGTTCTCGGCAGGATCATAGGTGAACAGTTCATCGTCTGCCCAGTCGTTGAATTCTCCGATGATGCCGACGCGGCTGATGACCTGCTTGCTGACAGTCTTCTTCTTGGTGTTGATGTTGAGCCAGATAATAGGCTCCTCAGCAGGAACGGAGAAGTTTCCATCGCTGTTGGCAGGATCTGCAACCTCCCATCCGTCAGCTACATAGCCGTCGTTCATGCCTACCCAGCTGCCGCTTTCGTCAACGACCTTGAAGTAGTAAGGAGTCTCGTCAGGGTTGGATACGTCCACGAGGATCTTGTACTGGTTGGTACCTGCTTCCATTTCCCATACTTCTGTTCCGAACTGTGACCATCCCTGATATTTTCCAGGAAGCCAAATGTTCTTCTTAGGAGGAAGGTAGGTATATACGCTATAGGAAATCGGGCTTGATACGAGGGCATCAGTGGTCTCTGACCCATAGATGTTGGCCTCTACATAGGACTCGATTTTCACGTTCTGGTTTTTCGGACCGCCAAGGTCGTTGCAGATGACACCCACGATGTCACCTTTGGAGATGGTCAGGCGGTTGTTGTAGGACTGTCCGAGGAGGGCGGTCTTCTCGCCGAGCCTTGCATAGAGGGAGTATTCAATCTGTGTGGCAGCTCCGAAATCGGCTGCGCTCCAGGTGAACACCACTTTCTCAACGTTGGATGTATTGCCGTCAGAAATGATGTCAGCCATTTCGGAGAGAACCGGCTTTACATTGGTTTCTGCGGTGCCGATCTCTGTCCTGTCCAGATCAATCGTACAGGAAGCGAGCAGTGAAGCGGCTGCAAAAAATGATAAATATTTAATTGCTTTCATAATCAAAGACTCAAATTCTAATAACCAGGGTTCTGTTTAAGATTGCTGTTGGCGCTGAGGTCGCTCTGGATGATAGGGAAGATGGTCTTGTATTCAGGGATTGAGACCTTTCCGTTGAGCACGCCTCCCTTCTGGGTCCAAGGATAGCTCATGGACGTGAAGTAGCCGTATCTTATGAGATCCACGCGGCGGTGACCCTCCCACATGAACTCGCGTGCCCTTTCGTCAAGCAACCAGTCGAGGGTGATGTCGGCAGGAGTTACCACACCGGCGCGTTCGCGGAGTTCCTTGACATAGCTTATTGCTGTAGCGTCCTTGACATTGCCGCCGTTCAGGCGTGCATCAGCCTCTGCGTAATTGAGATACATTTCCGCGAGACGGAAGATAGGCATGTCGGTGGATGAGAGCTTGTAGTTTCCTGCAGCGCTCTCAGACTGGTCGAGTGTGCCCTTTGAATTCAGGCCGTTGTATTTCCAGCAGAGCCAGCCGGTAGCCATGAGGGACGGGTCGAATGCCTCCTCGTTGCCGTTGTTGGTGAAGAATGCACGCTGGTCGCTGGTCGCGCGGTTGTAGCCGTAGACATTGTTCTTGTTGCCCCATTCCACGTCCTTGAGCTCAAATCTTGCAACGTAGTCTGCCGGTACATGGTAACCTGCCCAGTTCTCGGCGTTGATCTTGCCCTCGGCAATTCCGAGGTCGGCTCCGATGAGAAGATTGCATGCCTCGTTGAGGGAAGCGGAAGTGAATGTTGTGGTACCGCCCCAGCTCTGGCATGAAACGCGGTCGTAAGCCACTGCGAAGATGAACTCGTCAGCTGAACCGTTGGTGGTGTTGTCCTGGCGGAACAGGTCTGAATATGGCTTGTGGATGCTGTAGCCCATATCAATGACCTTCTTGGAAGCATCCTTTGCATCCTGCCATCTTGCGGTGCCGGTGTAAACCTCTGCGTTGAGGTACATACGGCTGAGGAGAGCCCAAACGGAGCCCTTTGTAGGCCTCGGGTAAGGAACGGCACCCTTTTCAGGCATTGCGCTTTCGTCTGATGCGAGGTCGAGAAGCTCGGTCTCGAGCCAGTTGAAGAGGTCAGCCCTCTGGATCTGAACAGGGTTGGCACCTCCGATGTTCTCAGGCATTGGGAAAGGAGGGTTTCCGAACTCGTCCATGAGGATGTAGAAGAACAAAGCCCTGTGGAATCTTGCCTCGGCACGGTAACCTGCGACAGTCTCCTTGAGATGTCCCTGTCCGCGGGATTCGAGCTTGCTTTCGGTAGTCTGGAGAAGATACTCGTTGACAAGGGCGATGGCCTTCACCGCACGGGTGTAGACAGCCACCATGGCGTCATTTGTACCGGAACCCCATGAGTCGTTCTGGAGGTCGGTGAGGTAAGAGTCACCCCACACGCACTTGAGGGCGTCGCAGGTCATCTCGTTGAGGTTGAACCACTGCCTGAGGAACTCTGACTGTCCGGAGTCGGAGAAGCCGAGGTCGTTGGAGCCCGGGTCATCCTGGCCTACGAGCATGTAGTAGCCGTTGATATATGCAAGGGCGCTGAGATAGTTGGACTCATCCGCATATGCGTTCTCCGAAGTGAAGTCGGTCTCGTTCAGAGGCATCGTGTCCAGATCTCCGAGACATGATGTGAACGTCAGCGCGAGAGCAAGGATAAGTATTTTGTTCAATATTTTCATACTATCAAAAATTTTTACATTCTAAAACTTTTTGAGAGTCTGATAGCCGTTCGCTATCGCTCTCTCTCACGATGAAAATCATTTGATATTGCCTTCCGGCGAAAATATATCAAGGATTTTCATGTTCGGTTCATAATGTCTTCCCTCCTTAGAATGTGATGTTAAGACGGATTGTGTAGAGACGAGGACGAGGATAGATTTCTGTGTCCACGCCGTCCGTGTCGTTGATTTCAGGATCGAGACCTGAATATTTGGTGAATGTGCATACGTTCTGCACTGAACCTGCGAGACGGATCTTGAGATCGTTCTTGAGGTTGAAGGTATATCCGAGGTTGATGTCGTCGATCTTGAAGAAGGTTGCATCCTCGATGAAGAGGTCTGAATACTTCTGGCTCTCGGCTGTGGAGGCGTGCCAGCCCGGAATCAGCCACTCGCGGCTCAGGTTGTTGATGTATGACTTGGTGTAGTCATCGCTGTAGGATGAAGCATAACCCATCGCGTTCTTGTTGATGAGCTCGGCTCCGATGGCTCCGTGTCCGTTGAGACCGAGATCCCAGTTCCTGAACCTTACCTGGGTGTGAATACCGTAGTATGCCCAAGGTGTAGGGCTGCAGCCTGTCAGGTAGCGGTCCTCGGAGTTCACGACTCCGTCACCGTTCCTGTCCACGAGAGCGTTCTGGATAGGGTTGCCGTCAGAGTCGTAGAGCTGCTCGTACAGGTAATATGTGTAAGGAGCATAGCCTGCCCTGTGGAGGGAGGTGAAACCTACGTTGGAACCCATTGACTTGCCGACCTCGACTCCGAGATAGGTGTCGTCATCATTGGTGAGTTTGGTGATCTTCACGTCCTGGAAGGTGATGTTTCCGCCGATCTCCCAGTGCCAGTCCTTTGTCTCGACCGGAATGAAGTTGGCTGAAATCTCGATACCCTTGTTCTCCATGTTTCCGATGTTGGAGATAATCTGCTTTCCGAAGTTGGATCCGAGAGGAATCGAAATATTGTTGAGGAGGTCGTAGGTCTTGCGGAAATATCCCTCGACGCTACCGGTGATCCTGCCGTTGAGGAATCCGAAGTCGATACCCACGTTGGTAGTCTCGGTGGTCTCCCATTTGATGTTAGGGTTGTATGCGAGAGGGGAGAGTACGCTGAATGACTGTCCGTTCTGGCCCATAGGATACTGCATGGTCACAGAAGATGACTTGTAGTATCTTGCGATGTAAGGATAGTAGTCATCACCGATGTCCTGCTGGCCGGTGCGACCCCAGCCCACGCGGAGTTTCAATGCGGATACGGCGTGGCTGTCCTTGAGGAAGCTCTCGTTGGCAATGTTCCATGCAAATGCTGCTGAAGGGAAGAAGCCCCATCTGTTCTTGGATGAGAAACGGCTGGATGCATCACCCCTCGCGGTGAATGTGAAGAGATATCTGGAATCGTAGCTGTAGTTGATACGTCCGAAGAATGAGAGGAGGTAATACTCCTTGGCATCGGTAGGTGCGATGTGGTACTCTCTCTCCCTGTCGTTGTTGTAATACTGGGAGTTATCGTACCTTACGTAGTTGTGCTGCCATGAGTAACCGGCCATCGCATTGAAATTGTGCTTTTTGCCGAAGGTCTCATTGTAGTCCACATAAGCCTCGAGGAGCATGTTCCTGTTGTAGTTGGTGTACTTCTCGAAGAGGTCCGGGGCGCTGCGGAGAGAACCTACTGAACCGAGCTCGTTGTATTTCTCGCCGTCTGTCCTGGCTACGTCGAGACCGAGGTTGAGGTTTGCCCTGAGGGACTCGAGGCCGTGTACCTTGTAGTCGATCTGGAGGTTGCCTACACCTCTCCATGTATGTCCGTAGTTCACGTAGTCATATACAGAAGAGAGAGGGTTGGTGCTTGCCATGGTATTGGCGGTGCCTGCCGAGAGCCAGTTCCAGTAGCCGTTGGAAACGACTGACTTGTCGATATTTCCTTCAGAGTCGGTGAAATATATAGGCTTGGTAGGGTCGAACGAGAGGGCGCTGCCCACTGCATTGTTGGCCCAGTTGGTGTGCTGGTAAACGGCCTTTGCGTTGAAGTTGATTGACAGATGGTCATCGAAGAACTTCGGAGAGAGGCTGATGTCGAGGTTTGCCCTCTGGTTGTCACCGACCTTGATGGTAGCCTGGTCGTAATTGTAACCGAGGCTGGCCCTGAACGGGAGCTTGCCGCCTGAATAGAGGCTGAGGTTGTGGTCAGTATTGATGGCGAGCCTGTAGATTTCTGACTGCCAGTCAGTGTCGTACATTGTTCCGTTCACTCCGAGCAGGTGTGCGGACTCAGGCCTGTACTGCTGGATGTATTCAGCGAATTCCTTGCCGTTCATCATGTCGATGACATCGGCGTTCTGCTTGATGGATGCACTGCCGTTGTAGCTTACATGAAGGCCTTTGCCCTTGCCCTTCTTGGTGGTGATGATGATCACACCGTTGGAAGCGCGGGAACCGTAGATTGCGGTTGCGGAAGCATCCTTGAGGACTGAGTATGATTCGATGTCGTTAGGGTTCACGGTTGCGAGAGGGTCTCCCATTCCTGCTCCTCCGTCTTTCGTGACAGGCACACCGTCGATGACGATGAGAGGGTCATTGGAAGCTGTGAGGGAAGCGGCTCCGCGGATACGGATGGTGGAAGATGCACCAGGCTGTCCGTTGGCAGGAGTGATGAGGAGTCCGGATACCTTGCCCACGAGCATGGAACTCGGAGATGTGACTGCACCCCTGTTGATCTCTTCGGCCTGGATTGCGACAACCGAGCCTGTCATGTCGTCTTTCTTGACAGTACCGTAACCGATGACCACTACGTCGTCCAGGAAGAGGGCGTCTTCGCTGATGAGGATCTTCGCAGGAATCTGTGATGCGGTGAATGTCTGTGTCGAATAGCCGATGCAGCTTACTTCTACTATCGCGTCGGCGCTGGACACCTTGAGGATGAAGTCTCCGTCAAGACCTGTGGACACGCCATTGGTGGTCCCTTTTTCAAGGACTGTGGCACCGATGACAGGCCCGGCCTGATCGACGACTATTCCTTTGACCTCATATCCGCCCTGGGCGAATACAGGCGCAGCCAATGTGCATGAGAGCACCAAGGCTGCAAATAGAGTCATTATTCTATTCATAGAGGATTTTGTTTGGTTATTTATATTATTGTTGTTCAATTCTTTTCTCCTTTACGAAGAACACTGAGATTGCAGCGATGAGCATGAATGCCGCAGCTATCCCGATCATCCATGCTGCAGCCTGGCTGTCCACTGTCACCTTCTCCACTGCGCTCATCGTCTCGTAGCCGCGCCCGGAGAGAATCGAGTTCTTCACGAGGCTGACGACGGAACCTCCCACGAGACCCATCACGATTTGAGGGATGGTGATGGTGAAATTGAATATGCCCATGTAGGCTCCGCTGCTGCGGGCGTCAATGGCACGGGACAGGATGGAATAAGGCATTGCCAGAATGCCGGCCCATGCGATTCCGATGAATACCATCGGCACCATCAGCAGGTACTGGTTGTGTATCAGGGTGAGTCCGAGATATCCCACGGCGCCGCTCAGGAGGCAGGCTGCATAGACAGGCTTGTTGCCGAACCTGTTGGCGATTTGTGTCATGAAGATGGAAGCGATGCAAGCAGGAACCGGATAGACTGCGTTCAGCACTCCGGTCCAGGTCTCTGCGGCCCCGATATTGACTGAAGTTCCGGCTGCGTCAATGAACGAGCTGGTAATCAGCGGCTTGAGATAGTTCCACATCAGGAAGAGGGCGGCCCATGAGAAGAACTGGGTCACGCCGAGCTCCAGCATTGTCTTCGGGATGTTCCTCATCAGGGTGATGAAACCCGGTTTCTCTGCAGGAGCAGCACTTGCCTCCTCTGTCTCATTGTACTCCGCGAATTCGGCTGGCGGATACTCCTTCACCTTGAAAGCGGTGACGAGGACTGTAAGCAGCAAAATGCCGCCTCCGATGTAGTACGAATATGCGATGTGCTTCGACACTCCGCCTTCCACGGCGCTGTCGGATACTCCGCACCATGTCATGATCAGCGGGAGCAATGCTCCGATGACTGCTCCGAGATTGATGAGGAAGGTCTGTATCACGAATCCTTCCGTCTTCTGGGAGTCGTCCAGCATGTCGGTCACGAGAGCCCTGAAAGGCTGCATCGTCACGTTGAAGGACAGGTCCATGAACAGGAGGATGAGAGCACCCATTGCAAGTGGTGCAAATGCCAGAAGGACAGGGCAGTTAGGCATCAGGAGCAATGCTATCGTCGAGATGATGGCTCCTCCGAGGATGTACGGAATCCTGCGTCCGAACCTGGTCCATGTCCCGTCGGAGAACATTCCCACTATCGGCTGGATGATGAGTCCTGCCACAGGTGCGGCCAGCCAGAAATAGCTGAGGTGGCTGAGGTCTGCTCCAAGGGACTGGAGGATGCTTGATGTGTTGGAGTTCTGAAGTGAGTATCCTATCTGCACTCCGAGGAATCCGAAGCTCAGATTCCATATCTGCCAGAATGATAATTTCGGTTTTTTCTTCATGTCAGGCTATTAGTTCTAAAAATTCTGCGGAATCCTGCATTCTGATTCCTAAATCGTTTGGCAAAAATAAATTTTCTGCCCGAATATATAATATGCGCGGATGACGAACGGCGTGATATTCGAGACAGGCGGCGAAAAACTTGCGATGAATGAAAACGTTTTTTTGGACTTTTCGCAACATATTTCTATATTAGATGCCGAATATGAGACAGGTTAGCGCACAAGGTATCATTCATGTCTTCGCGGCCCTTCACGCCGTGACCACCATGTCATGCCGCATGTTGGGGATGAATGACGAACTGCTTCTTACTCTGCTGACCATGTCCATGGTGGTCCTCGTTTGCCTGAAACGGAATCTTGCCCTGGAATTCACCGCGGCCATCATCATTCTTGTCAATGTCATAGGTTACGTCCTCGGCATCAAGTGCGCCGATCTCATAGGGATGATTTTCAGTTCCGAGATAGCAGTCCATGCCATTTCCACATTGCTCACAACGGAAATCATAGGCTGGGGTGCGCTCTACGCCGGGAATTTTCTCCACAGGTTCCAGCGCTCCGGGGACACGGTCTGGGCCCCTCGCATCACATGGCTCGTATTCACGGTCGTGGCCATTTTCCTCTTCAGGTTCTCGATACTTGCCCTCGCGAGGCTCGACATCTTCACGGACGGAATGATGTCCGACATGCTGAAGGCCCTGCTCTCTAACCTTCCGGCCATCATTATCATCCTGTGTATCAATCTCATATATGTCAGGTTCATAAGATCCGTCGGAGACCGTGGCAACCGTCCTTCAAGACTGCTTTCCCTCGCTCTGTTCATATTGATTTGCGTGGCTACAGGGACCTTTCTGGTCGGTTACGGCCTGCCGTTCTCCTTCGGAAGGATAGCCGAGTGGCAGGGGATGCTCTCCCTTGCAGTGGTGATGCTGATATCGGAGGTGGTAATATATGTGCTGGTCTATATGATGGAATATCTCTGGACCTCGAGGCAGGCCCTGAAGGCCGAAAAACTGAAGCGCCACAAGGCCCAGTTCGAATACATGAAGCTGAAGCAGCAGGTTGACCCGCATTTCCTGTTCAATTCCCTCAATGTCCTGGACTGCCTGGTAGTCGAGCATAAGACCGATGAAGCCAGTACGTTCATCCACAAACTGGCCGGGATGTACAGGTACATGCTGAAGAACGAGGGTGCGATGAAGATAAGTCTCAGGGAGGAAATGGCTTTTGTGAACATGTATGCGGATCTGATGAAAGTCCGGTTCCAGTCGGGTTTCGTCCTGAACGTATCCATTCCGGAGGAATTCCTCGGCCACTGCGTCATACCATGCTCGCTGCAGCTCCTGCTTGAGAATGCGCTCAAGCACAATTCCGCCATGCCTTCGGATCCGCTCATAATCGACGTCATGGCGACCGACGGCTACGTCAGCGTGAGCAATACCCTGCATCCGAGACGTTCAGGAGGGACTGATGAATCCTCCACCCATGTAGGGCTCAACTACATCCGGCAGCAGTACATGGACCTTTCCGGCATGGACATCGAGATACATGAGGCGGGAAATATGTACACAGTGACGCTGCCGCTTATTTAGGTTATTGAATATTAATATGTTATAATATGAAAGTTCTGATAGTCGAAGACGAGCCCATGGCACAGGCAAATCTCTGCCGAACATTGCTCAAATGCTATTCTGACATCGAGGTGGTCGGAATGACTTCCTCCGTGAACGAGACCGTCTCGTGGCTCCGGACACCCGGCAATGATCCGGACGTGATATTCATGGACGTGGAACTCTCCGACGGCGACTGCTTCGAGGTCTTCAGGGAGGTGGATGTCAATGCCAAGGTAGTGATGACTACGGCCTATGACAACTATGCGGTCCGTGCCTTCGAGGTGAACAGTATAGACTATCTGCTCAAACCCATTGAAAAAGATGCTCTCGACAGGGCTGTCGAACGTTGCCGCAGGGCTTCCTCCAACACTGACGTGGGTGCTCTTCTCAGGACGATTTCAGGGCCTTCTTCCGGCGACTACAAGCACAGGTTCATGGTGAGGCTCAATGACAAGATTCTTCCGGTACCGGTCTCCGGCATAGCCTATTTCATTTCCGAGGACAAGGTGACATGGATGTACACTGACGAAGGTGCGAAATATATTCT
>SFNZ01000009.1 GCA_004552615.1 Bacteroidales bacterium
CTTCTACCTGCTCCAGATTGCGGAGAAAGACTTTTATTTGATTATCTGATACATTGATATTCAGCGATTTAGCAGAAAGCATTCCCATCAGCGAACTGACTTCCGAAATCTCGTTCACTATAGCTTTCTCGGTCTCAGAGAAAGAACTCCTGCTACGTTCGAAAGCCTTGCATCTCTCATACAACTGCCTGTACGGCTCCTCTCCATGAGATTCTTTCAAAGAATGGAAATCGCTGTTGAGAAGGTCCTTTTCAGCCCAAAGAGCGACTGCCTTGCCGGAATATTTCCCGGCAAATGCCTTGAGAGCCTCATTTCTCGCGTCCTTGTCCGCCTCAGCAGATGCCGAGAGATATCCAAGGAATGCCCCGAGAGGGTAACTGTCTCCTTCTCAGTATAGAACCGGCTGCGGAACTGGCCCGGTACGCTCCGGCCGTAACGAATCCCGGCATTGGAATAAAAGCCCTGATTGTGAGAAGTTTTCAGCTTGTGGGAATTATCCTTCAGATACTTCAGAAGCTCGTCCGGAGAACATTGCCTCGACGCGAATTTTGACATGAACACCGCCACCGGCTCGCCGAAAGCCTCCACTTCCTCCATGAATGCACGGGAAAGCGAATCACGTAATTTCCAGTTCCGGGAAGTTCCTACCCGGACATATTTCTCTCCTGCATCATAAAAGTCCCAGGCATAATGCTTTGCGGAAGCCTCCCGTTTGATCTTCGTGAGAATTTCCAACTGTTTTTCCGGCCGGTCAGCCCGTTCGGCAGCAGAGTAGTCCGACCAGAGAGACACGAGGCGATGGCCTTCGGAATCGGTTGATGCTGAGGAAGATGGATTCTTGAAAAATGCTTTCATGGTTATCACGGACAATGCTGCAGCGGCAATCGAAGCGACGACAGCAAATTTTAAGGTTCTGTTCATTGCAATAATACGGTTTTGGGACATGATAATTTCATGTTCCGGCAAAAGCCATTTCAGCAAAAAGTATTCCGCAGAAGATCAGGCGAAGAACGGGAGCGCCTCGGATACCACGAAGGTGGAGCCTCCGATATAGACAAGAGGATTTCCTCCGTACATGGACGCCGTCTTCATGGCGAGTGTCACGGCATCACGAACCCCGTCACAGACATAGGCGCGGGAAACCGGACATCCGCGGGAGGCGCACCATTCCGAATAATGCATGTAAATCTCCGACGCCTGCATGGCCCGGGCAGTGGAAGGAGTAGTGAAAATCAATGTCGCCCGCTCCGGGAAAAGCGGCAGAATATCATCCAGGGCCTTGTCCGCCATCACGCCGTAAACTATTATCAATGAAGAATATACCTCTTCATCAAGATATCTGTCGAGTTCCCTGAAATTGTTCGTGAGAGCCGCAGGATTGTGACCTATGTCGCAAATCACGTCAGGATTGGTGGAAATCCTCTCCCACCTTCCGTGGAAAGCCATCCTCGATGCAGTATGTATCAGAGAGTCATCCACGGTATTGTCTGTGAACGGAATCTCCGGATGAGTCTTCTTCAGGAGTTCCACGACGCATAACGATGTCCGCAGATTGAACCGTTGATAGGATCCGCGCAGGTCCATCTTGCCGAGAATTGCATCAAGACGCACCTTGTCCGGCATCTGCAGAGCAGCATTCTCCTGATTTTCAGCAAAATGAAGTTCAGCGCCCACTTCCGCGGCCCTTTCAATGAAAACAGGTGCCGTTTCGTCGAGATATTGCCCCACCAAGGCAGGGACACCCGGCTTGAATATCCCGGCCTTCTCTGCGGCAATCTTGGCAAGAGTGTCTCCTAGCAGGTCACAATGATCCAGCCCGATGCTGGTCACTATGCTGAGTTCCGGAACAATAAGATTGGTACTGTCAAGCCTGCCTCCGAGACCGACTTCAATGACCGCCCAGTCGACTCCGCTGTCAGCGAACCAATTGAAAGCCAATGCAGTAGTAATCTCAAAGAAAGAAAGTTGCAGACGGTCGAACTCCTCCAACCACCGGGTCAGGAAATCATATACATATTCCTCCGGAACCAGATACACCTGCGATTCCCCGTCCCCTGCTATCCTCATCCTTTCCCTGAAATCCAAGATGTGCGGTGACGTGTACAGACCCGTTTTCAAGCCGCATCCTGCCAGAACCGATGCGAGCATGTTTGCCACCGAGCCCTTGCCGTTGGTACCGGCCACGTGAATGCTGCGGAATCTGCGTTCCGGATTCCCCAGGACCGACATGAACTCGACCATCCTGTCCAAGCCAGGTTTGTAGGCATCCCCGAAGGACGATGTCTGCACAGACGGAAAACGCCGGAAAATATCCTGCACCAGCGCATTGTATTTCTCTTTCGTAAACTCTTCCATTTCCCTTAAGAAGTTGTTTTGAAAAATTTACCGTTGAAGTCCACATCCGAGAGCCCGAACGGATTGAGGAAATGATCCAGAAGCACGGCCGCCTCGAGCCGGGTGACGGGCCTTTCCGGGTCAAAATTCTCAAGGCCGAGTGACAGCCAGACAGACCTGCACGAATCTTCAGTGGACAGTTCCGCTTCAGCCGCAGCCGAGCAACAAACTATATAATCTATTAATTTTCTGCATTTTACCGTCCCATTATCCTGCGGAAACCTTGGGAGAAGTCCGTCAGTGAACAATTCATCAGCCATGAGATCGTCATTTGCCCTGAACCAGGTCTGGTTCGACCAACCTGCATTCCTGCCCTCCCCGTGAAGCACTCCAGTAAGTCCGATTCTCTGCAAAGCCTTGAAATGCCGGGACTCCAACGGCAGGTCGAGATAAGGCATAAGGATACATCCTGCATCGAGCAATACGGACTGTATCTTCCTGACACTCAATTCCCTGACCTCAGAACCTTCCAATGCGGAAACTGCGGCCATGACACCTGCAGCCTGCCCGAGCTGCATCACCACAGGCTGGAGCCTCGTAGCCCCGTTCATGATATTGGAAACAGATATGGATTTCTCAGCAACTATCAGTCCGTCAATTACTTCCGGAATCATGACCCCCATCGGGACATTGAAGGACGGAATCGGATAGAAATGAAGGTCCGGAAGCTTCTCCCAGTCAGGATTGCGGAAATGATGATGGTCCACGGCATAATCCCCGACTGCTATTCCAGTACGATAATACGGAAATTTATAATCAAAAGGAGCTGCCGCTGCATCAATCGTAAAGAACGCCTCACCCCTGATCCTGCGGGATTCCCTGTGGTAAGGATAAAGGGCAAAACCGTCACCGGAAGGGAACTCGTCTTCGTCAAGACCGAGATTCTTCATTCCCAACCCGGTCTGTATGAAATAGATGAAGCACCGGGTGAAATTCCTGGCATCCGAATACGCCTTCTCCCGGACTTCCTCCGTGGAATCAACCACATCGGCATACCAGTCATTCCCGCAGATGGGCCAGTTAATCATATATTTGCCGCCGGGCAATGCCCCGTAGGAAATCATCGAGGCAGCCGGCCAGAGAGTCTGGAATGCCTTCTCAGGAACATTGCAGGGATTGATGCAAGAGTTTGCAAATACCTCAGGGTCATAACCTTCCGGCATTTCAACCGTCATGTCCGCATCCGGGCCGAAATCCTTGAGCACGGCCACGTATGTCATGTCCTGAATGACATTGCAGCTGTCTTCAGGGGCAATCGACTCCCCTGTTTCGCATCTCCGGTCCATTCCCGTACGATATCCAGCTCCGCAAGCCTTCGCAACGTCCCCGAGTTCCGTGCAATCCACCAGCACATTCACCCGCCATCTGGACATTTTCCCGTCAGGACCGATAGTCTTCACGAGCCATTTCCCTTCCTTGCGGACAAATGACGAGGCCCTGGTCTCCCTGAGGACGACAATCCTGTCACCGCATCCGGAGACAATATTGGAGAACACTTCCTGGCCGACATGCGGTTCGAAGCAGATATTGCTGACCCATCCTGTCTTAAGGGAGTCATATCCTCCATACCTCGCGGCAAGGGAATCGGTGAATTCGCCGAAAAGTCCGGAACGCAGATTATAATTGCCGTCGATGCAGCTGACGCCGGCGGAAGTCAACATTCCTCCCAGCCAGGGCGTCTCCTCCACAAGAACGGCGGAAGCGCCTGACCGGGCACTCTGCACTGCAGCGCAGACCCCGGAGGCGCCTCCTCCGACTACCATCACGTCAGCCGTCCTGATACAGGAAAGCAGGAGAGGAAATGCCAATATTGCGGCAAATGCCCTCATCTTCAGATACCGAACTGCTTGAAGAAGTCGTTGCCCTTGTCATCCACGAGGATGAATGCAGGGAAATTCTCCACGCGGATCTTCCAGATAGCCTCCATTCCGAGCTCCGGATATTCCACACACTCGATGGACTTGATATTGTTCTGGGCAAGAATGGCGGCAGGTCCTCCGATGGAGCCGAGATAGAATCCGCCGTGCTTCTTGCATGCGTCGGTCACCTGCTGGCTGCGGTTGCCCTTGGCAATCATTATCATGCTTCCGCCATGATCCTGGAACTCATCCACATACGGATCCATACGGCCGGCCGTGGTAGGTCCCATCGAGCCGCAAGGCATTCCTTCAGGAGTCTTGGCAGGACCTGCATAGTAAATCGGATGATCTTTCAGGTACTGCGGCATCTCCTCGCCTGCGTCAAGACGAGCCTTGATCTTAGCATGGGCGATGTCACGGCCTACGATGATGGTTCCGTTCAATGACAGGCGGGTGGATACCGGATACTTGGTCAATTCTGCGCATACCTCGGACATCGGGCGGTCGAGATCAATCTTCACGGCGTCACCCTCACCGGCCTGGCGGAGTTCCTCCGGAATGAGTTCGTACGGCTTGTCATCCATCTTCTCGATCCAGATACCGTCAGCATTGATCTTAGCCTTGATGTTGCGGTCTGCCGAACAGCTGACTCCCAATCCGATAGGGCAGCTTGCGCCATGGCGCGGAAGACGGATCACGCGGATGTCATGAGCCATGTATTTTCCTCCGAACTGGGCTCCGAGGCCGATCTTGTGGGCCTCCTCAAGGAGCTGTTTCTCAAGCTCGATGTCACGGAATGCCCTTCCGGTCTCGTCACCTGTAACAGGAAGGCTGTCATAATAATGCGTGGAAGCGAGTTTCACGGTGAGAAGGTTCTTCTCGGCTGAAGTGCCGCCGATTACGAATGCGATATGATAAGGAGGGCATGCTGCCGTACCGAGGCTCTTCATCTTGGCCACGAGGAACGGAATGAGGGTCCCAGGGTTCTGGATACGTGCCTTGGTCTCCTGATAGAGATAGCTCTTGTTGGCCGATCCGCCGCCCTTGGTCACCATGAGGAAACGATATTCGTCTCCCTGGACAGCCTCGATGTCGATCTGGGCCGGAAGATTGCACTTGGTGTTGACCTCATTGTACATGTCAAGAGGAGCGTTCTGCGAGTAGCGGAGATTCTCTTCTGTATAAGTCTTGAATACTCCGAGAGAGAGGGCCTCTTCATCCTCGAAGCCGGTCCAGACCTGCTGGCCTTTCTCGCCGTGGATGATAGCGGTACCTGTATCCTGGCAGAGAGGGAGTTTGCCCTTTGCAGCCACTTCCGCATTGCGGAGGAAGGTCAGGGCGACATATTTGTCATTGGCAGTCGCCTCCGGATCCGAAAGGATCTTCGCAACCTGCTCGTTGTGGCTACGGCGGAGAAGGAAGCTGACATCCCTGAACGCTGTGTTAGCCATGAGGGTGAGGGCCTCAGGTGTAACCTTGAGAATCTTCTTGCCCTCGAATTCTGAAGTTGAAACCAGTTTCTCGGAACCAGGAATCTTGTAATACCCGGTGGTGTCTTCGCCGAGCTGGAACATTGGAGCGTATTTGAATTCGACCATCGCTATAATAGTTAATTATTGTTAATATCTTATCAATCAATATCTTCCACCTGTACATCAGCATTGCCTTGATTCATTAGGAAAGCCTTCATGAACTGGTCCAGATCTCCATCCAGAACGCCCTGCGTATCAGCAGTGGAGAGTCCGGTGCGCAGGTCCTTGACCATCTTGTACGGATGGAGTACGTATGAACGTATCTGCGAACCCCACTCGATGCGCTTCTTGCTACCCTCAAGTTCGGCCTGCTTGGCCTGGCGCTTCTTCAGCTCCATGTCATAGAGACGGGACTTGAGGATTCTTAGGGCATTCTGCCTGTTGTCCTGCTGGGAACGGGTCTCGGTGTTCTCCACCATGATGCCCGTAGGAAGATGCCGCACGCGCACTCCGGTCTCGACCTTGTTCACGTTCTGCCCTCCGTGGCCGCCGGAGCGGAAGGTGTCCCACTCGAGGTCGGAAGGATTTATTTCAATGTTAATGGTATCGTCCACGAGAGGATATACGAAGACGGACGAGAAAGTGGTCTGGCGCTTGCCCTGTGCATTGAACGGTGATATGCGCACGAGTCTGTGCACGCCGTTCTCGGCCTTGAGATAACCGAAGGCATAGTCGCCGTCCACCTGTATCGTGACTGACTTGATTCCGGCCTCGTCACCTTCGAGAAGGTCTGTCACGGTCATCTTGAAACCGCTGCGCTCGCCCCAGCGCATGTACATTCTCATGAGCATTGCGGACCAGTCGTTGGCCTCAGTGCCCCCGGCTCCGGAATTGATGGTCAGCACGGCACCGAGATTATCCCCTTCCGCACCGAGCATGTTCTTGAGTTCCAGGGCCTCTACGGCGTTCCCGGCTTCCCGGAATGCCGCATCGAGTTCCTTCATTTCTTCCGACTCCACGACCTCGTCGCCGGACATGTCCATGCTGTCCTTCGCGAAATCATAGAGGACGTCAAGGTCTTCTGTCAATGTGAATGCCTTGTCATAATCGGTCACCCACGACTTGACTCCGTTCATGTTTTTCATGAAGGTTTCGGCGGCCTTCGGGTCGTTCCAGAAATCCGCCGCTTCCGTCTGTTTCTGAAGCTCGGCTACCTTAGCCCTTTTCGCTTCAATGTCAAAGACACCTCCCCAGCGTTTCCATACGCTGATGCAGAGTCCGTATCTGTTCAAGAGTTACCATGGCTCTCCATATTAAGATTTTCAAGTTTCGCAAATTTACGGAAAATATTTCAATAAAGCGAGAGGCGGCAAGGCTTGCAGGAGAAATGTATTGAATTCCTTACGATTATGAAGCAAATTAACAAAAATCGCTTTTAAATATAAAACAATTTAGTATATTTACCGGAAAATTAATAACAATAACAGGATTTATAACCACATATTGAAATGACAGACAATACATTTGAACTGACACCGCACATAGTGTCCGCATTCCTCCGGAAAAGCCCGGAGACGTTCACGAAAGCCGATATCATCGAATTCGTCCGCTCCTACGGAGTCAAGATGGTGAACTTCATGTACCCGGCAGAGGACGGAAGGGTCAAGACATTGAATTTCTACATCAACAGCCGGGAATATCTGGAAACCATTCTGGGCCAGGGAGAAAGAGTGGACGGCTCGAGCCTGTTCCCATCTTTCGTGGAGCCCGGGAGCAGCGACCTGTACGTGATTCCTCGGTTCAGGACCGCGTTCCTCGACCCGTTCTGCGAAATCCCCACCCTTTCCTTGCTCTGCAGTTTCTACGACAAGGACGGACGGGCATTCGAATGTGACCCGTACAGAAGCGTGGTCAAGGCCGCCGGGACATTCCGGGAAAAGACCGGAATGACATTCGAGGCAATGGGAGAGCTGGAATATTATGTGATTACCAAAGAGGACAGCCATTTCCCTGGGAGTGACCAGAAAGGATATCATGAATCCGGTCCGTTCGCCAAACTGAACAGTTTCAGGGCTGAATGCATGGAATACATCGCCAGGACCGGAGGCCGCATCAAGTACGGTCACAGCGAGGTCGGCAATTTCACGAGAGACGGCAGGACATACGAACAGAACGAGATAGAGTTCCTGCCTTGTCCGATAGAAACCGCCGCAGACCAGATCCTGCTGGCAAAATGGGTGATCCGCAACCTCGGCCTCCGCCACGGCCTTGACGTGACGTTCGCCCCCAAGATTATCGTGGGAGAAGCCGGTTCAGGAATGCACATCCACATGAGAATGATGAAGGACGGAGCCAACATGATGGTTTCCGGCGGCAGGCTGTCAGACATCGCCAGGAGGGCCATAGCCGGAATGATGGAGCTCGCACCGGCCATCACGGCGTTCGGCAACAAGAACCCTACTTCCTATTTCCGCCTCGTTCCGCACCAGGAGGCCCCGACCAACATTTGCTGGGGAGACTGCAACAGGTCCACCCTCGTGAGGGTACCTCTCGGATGGACAGCGGGATCCGACATGTGCGCAGACGCCAATCCACTTGAGGACAGCAAGTTGAATATCTCGGACGGTTCCGTCAAGCAGACCGTGGAAATGCGTTCCCCGGACAGTTCTGCCGACATTTACCAGCTCATGGCCGGACTTTGCACAGCCTGCCTTTACGGCCTTGAAATGCCTGTGGACAAGGCTCTTGCAATCGCAGATGCCACATACGCAGGCCTCGACATCCACAAAGGCGGGGCCGAAAAATACAAAGCCCTCCCTTCTTGCTGCGCCGAATCGGCCGGCTGCCTGGAAGCCATGCGCGGGCATTTCGAGAGAGACGGCATCTTCCCGCACAGGATGACAGACGGCATCATCCGCTCGCTGAGGTCATTCAATGACAACGGCCTGCTTGCCGGAATAGTGAAGGATGACAGGAAAGTGGCGGAAATCGTCGCCCGGTATTTCCACTGCGGATAGAAATAATGCCATCCGGCGACTCAGTGCCGCGACAGCAATTCTTTCTCGAGAGTCTCGAGGGAAATGCCCATGGCCTCGTTCAGGACGAGAAGATGGTAGATGAGGTCGGAAGCCTCATAGACATAACGGTCAATATTGCCGTCAACGGCTTCAATGACTGTTTCCACGGCTTCCTCCCCGACTTTCTGCGCCATCTTCTTCACCCCTTTGCTGAAAAGGTGTGAGGTATAGGAGCCTTCCGGCATTTCCCTGTGACGCTCCCGGATTACTTGTTGCAGTCTCCGGACAAATCCTTCCGCTTCAGGGGTATCGAAGCATGAGGTCGTTCCCCTGTGGCAGACAGGTCCGGCCGGATCAGCCTTTATCAGCAATGTATCGCTATCACAGTCTTTATACATTCCCTTGACATACAGATAGTTGCCGCTTGTCTCACCCTTGGGCCAGAGAGTCCGGCGGCTGCGGTTGTAAAATGTCACCCTGCCTTCAGACAATGTCCTGCCGAAGGCTTCCTCATTCATGTAGCCGAGCATCAGCACCTTGAGGGAGCACCAGTCCTGCACGATGACAGGAAGGAGCGAATCCGCATTGCGGGAAAGGTCAAAATCCTTGAATTCAATTGTTTCCATGTCTTTCTTCTTTATTTGGAAGCTGTTTTAGGCAGCTTATTATCATCTCTCCGGAATATTTTCCGCGTAATTTAATGCGACTTCGATTCCGGCCTGTTTCAGTTTCTCCTTAAGTTCGCGGACGGAAATTTCCCCGTAGTGGAAAAGGCTCGCTATCAGGGCCGCATCAGCCTTCCCTTCGGTCAGGACGTCAATGACATCCTGCACGGAGCCCGCTCCGCCGGAGGCAATGACAGGGATGTCCAGCATCTCAGAAAGGGCCGCCATTGTCCGGCAAGGATATCCGCGGCGGGTCCCGTCATTGTCCATCGAAGTGAAAAGTATTTCTCCGGCACCCCTTGACCGGACCTCCTTTGCCCAGGAGAACAACTCCTTGTCCGTAAGCCGCTTACCTCCATGAGTCACCACCCTCCAGACACCATCGATTATCTTGGCGTCGATGGCCGCAACCACGAACTGGCTTCCATATTTCGATGCAATCCGGTCAATGAGAGAAGGGGCATTCACAATCGCAGTGTTGAGAGAAATCTTGTCGGCCCCGGCATCCAAAAGCCTGGCAGCGTCATCGACCGAAGATATTCCGCCTCCCACGGTGAAAGGAATATTGATTCTTTCAGCGATTCTGCGGACTATGCCCGTGAACGTGGAACGGCCTTCATTCGTGGCGCTTATGTCGAGATAAACCAATTCGTCCGCACCCTCGGCAGCATAGCGTTCACCGAGCAGCACAGGGTCGCCTATCGTTGCAAGTTGTTCGAAATGAACGCCTTTCACTGTCATTCCGTCCTTGACGTCAAGACAGGGTATTATCCGTTTCGCCACCATTTTCCAAGTTCCTCCATTTTGATAAGTCCTTCATACATCGCCTTTCCGACTATGATTCCGTCCATTCCGAGAGCTTCAGCCTTTTCGATGTCCCGGACGGATGACACGCCTCCGCTGACCGTGACGGAAATCTGCGGAAATTCCGCCTTGAGTTTCTCATAAACAGGCCACGAGGGTCCGCCGAGCATCCCGTCCTTCGAGATATCCGTGCATATAACCTGTGACAGCCCGGCAGGCAGGAAAGCCGATACAATGCCTGAAACGGAGATTGAAGTATTCTCCATCCATCCGGAGATTGCCACGAGTCCGTCCCTCACATCCGCCCCGAGCACGATTCTTCCAGGTCCGAAACGTCCCAGCCAGGCCGAGAATGCTTCAGGAGATTTCACCGCAATGCTTCCGCAAATCGCCCTCGATGCCCCTGCATCGAACACGCTCTGCAACGCATCTTCTGTCTTGAGTCCTCCGCCCCATTCCACAGACAGGCCCGTATTGCCGGCTATCTTCTCCATGACATCCAGGTTCACGGGAGACGAAGCCCGTGCCCCGTCCAGATCCACAAGATGAAGCCATTCGGCCCCGTTCCCGGCAAGTTTGCGGGCCATCTCCTCCGGGCTGTCAGGATAAATTGTCCGCTCCGAATAATCTCCCTGCCTCAGGCGGACGACCTTGCCGCCCATGATGTCCATTGCAGGTATCACTTCAATTTTCATAAAATAATTCTTTAAATCCCGAGAAAATTAGCAATAATCCTCTCCCCAGCCGCCCCGCTTTTCTCGGGATGGAACTGCACCCCGTAGAAATTCCTTTTCGAGAGAGCCGCACTGAACTCCCTGCCGTTCAAGCATTTGGCAATAGTGTCCCCGCAGATATCGGCTGCGAAAGAATGCACGAAATATACATACGTACCGTCCTCCAGTCCACGGAACAAAGGGCCTTTCATGTCACCCAGCCTGTTCCATCCGACATGGGGCACCTTCACTCCCGCAGCCCTGTCAGGCTCCAAAGCGCGCACATCAGAATCGAACACCCCGAGGCATTCCACATTGCCTTCATCACTTCTCCTGCACAGCAGCTGCATACCGATACAGATTCCCAGGACCGGGCATTCAAGCTCGGGAATAACCCTGTCCAGTCCCCGCAACCGCAGATTCTCCATTGCCGAACGGGCCTCTCCGACTCCGGGCAATATCACCCTGTCAGCAGCCCGGATTAATTCCGGATCAGAAGTGAGCACATATTCCGCCCCGAGCCTCACGAGAGCATTCATCACCGAACGGATATTGCCGGCGTCATAGTCTATTACAGCAATCATGGTTCAATCAAGCCCTCCCTTGCTCGACGGTATAGCATTGTCATTCACATTCCTGCGCACTGCCTGGCCGAAAGCTCTCGCGAAAGCCTTGAAGACCGACTCGGCAAGATGATGATTATTGTCCCCTGAAGCCTCTACATGAAGATTGCACTGCATGGATTCGCACAGGGATTTGAAGAAATGCCGGAACATCTCGGTATGGATTCCGCCCAGCATCTCCCGCGTGAAATCCACTTTCCATTCGAAATCGATGCGCCCGCTGAAATCTATCAGGACCATCGCCCGGCAGTCATCCATCGGCAGGGCGAAACCGTATCGGGCCAGGCCCCGCTTGTCCCCGAGAGCCTTCCTTATGGCAGTTCCGAGCGTGATGGCAACATCCTCAACAAGATGATGCTCATCCACATAGAGGTCCCCAGCAGCCGTTATCCGCAGGGAGATGCCGGAATGACGTGCAATCTGGTCCAGCATGTGGTCGAAAAATCCTATGCCCGTATTGATATAGGTCACTCCGGAATTGTCGAGGTCCAATGACACCCGTATCCCGGTTTCGGAAGTCTTCCTGCAGGCCGTTGCCTGGCGTAGCGGCTGATTTTTCCCTGCTGGCATTGAACGGGAGGATTTTTCCCCGTAGAAACGACCGGCAATGTCAAGGACGAGGTCGTCCTGCTCTTCCGTCCCGATGGAAATGCGCACGCATCCCGGAGTCCCGGAAGAGTGTGAACGGTTCTGTATCAGCACATTGTTACGCAACATCTCATTGCACAGCCCGTCCGGGTCCTCAACCCTGACGAGCAGGAAATCAGCATCCGACGGATAGACCCTGAGGACACCGGAAAGAGAATCAAGAGCAGAAACCATCCTTTCCCTCTCGGAGACCATCAGTCCGATTTCCTTGTTCACATCCCGGCCGATAAAGCGCAGAGCCTCTTCAACGGAAGCAGATGGAACATTGTACGGATGCTTGACCTTGTTGAAGAGAGATATGATTTCTTCGGAAGCGAAGGCAACTCCGAGCCGCAGTCCGGCCATCCCCCAGGCCTTCGAAAGTGTCTGTAGGACAATGACATTAGGATACATATCCAAATATTGCAGGAAACTCTTCCGGGAAGAGAAATCAATATATGCCTCGTCTATCACGAGTATTCCGCGGAATCCTTCGGCAAGCATTTTCAGCTGTTCCTCCGGGACGGAATTGCCTGTAGGATTGTTCGGGGAGCACACGAACATCAGTTTTGCACCACGTCCGGCAGATGCTGCCTTAAGCATAGCCTCCACGGACAATCCGAAATCCCCGTCGAGCGGAACTCCCTCATATTCCACATCATTCACCTGTGCGGACACCTTGTACATACTGAAGGACGGAAGCATTCCCACCGCCCTGTCCTGCCCGGGCTCGCAGAAAATCCTGAAACACAAGTCAATAATCTCGTCGCTGCCGTTCCCAATGAAGATCCGCGAGGCAGGAACTCCCCTGATTCCTGACAATTTTTCCTTCAGCCTGCGCTGGAAAGGATCCGGATACCGGTTGGAGCCGTTGTCGAAAGGATTCTCGTTGGCGTCGAGCAGGACGGTTCCCTGAAGGGTTTCAAGCCCGTCGCGAAGACTGGAATACGGTTCCAGTGCGGCAATATTTTTCCTTACAAGTCCAGAAACATCAAACATAGTCCTCAAGTTTAAAGATCTAATACGACATTCTTGCACGCACGGCCTCTGCATGGGCATCAAGGCCTTCCGCCTCAGCCATTTGCACGATTGCGCCAGAAAGATTTTCCAGACCCTTCCGCGTTATTTCCTGATACGTGACATAATGCATGAAACTATCCACTCCCACTCCGCTGCAGGCAGTTGCAGTTCCCGATGTCGGGAGAGTATGATTCGTTCCGGAGGCATAGTCCCCGGCGCTCTCCGGAGAAAAATTGCCGATGAACACACTCCCGGCAGCATTGACCTTGCCGGCAATCTCCCAAGGGTCTGACATACTGATTATCAGATGTTCCGGAGCATAGGCATCTGCAAAATCCACCATATCCTCCCGGGTGCGGAGTACCACTGACAGACTTCCTTCCAGGGCTGCCCCGGCGGTCTCCCTGCGCGGAAGCCGGTCAAGCCTGCAGTTTAGTTCCTTCAATATCCTGACGGACAATTCCTCATTGTCCGTGAGCAGACATACCTTGGAATCCCTTCCATGCTCGGCCTGGGAAAGCAGGTCAGCCGCGACAAAACGGGGGTCGCACGACCCGTCAGCCATCACGAGCACCTCGGAAGGCCCGGCGAACATGTCCACGGCTACTCCCTGCCCGTTCACAAGGCGCTTTGCCATTGAAACATAACGGTTTCCAGGCCCGAAAATCTTGTCCACCTTCGGTACGGTCCCAGTCCCGTACGCCATGGCTGCGACCGCCTGGGCCCCACCGATGCCGAATATCCGTTCAACTCCGCATAAATCGGCTGCATACAACACTGCAGGCGCAACCTTCCCGTCACGTCCCCTCGGAGTACACATCAGCACCTCCCTGCAGCCTGCCAACTTGGCCGGCACTGCAAGCAGGCGGGTGCTCTCCTCATTGAGGCGCCCTTTGTTCTAGATAAGCTGTCCGTATCATATATCTTTTGTTAGTCCGCTTCCATGAAATGCATAAAAAAACTCACCCCACGGAAAGCAGGGTGAGTCAATATCAGTCAATATACAGCCAATCGCCCTACTTCCTATGAAATAAGGTGATGATGATGCTGTATGCTGTTAATTCCTTTCATGTGTCCCAAAGGTAGCAATTATTGCCGAAGAGGCAAGCGTTGAACCGGAAATTTTTATTTCCAATGAGCCTCATAGCCGAAAGGAATGGCATCCGGTTTCACCGGGGAGACTTTCACGAAGAAGCATCCGTGAGGAGCGACTTCCGTCTCCCATCTTTCCCTGTATGAGCATGTTGCAATATCCTTCTGGCGCCAGATATCCCTTATCTTCTGGTCTCCTACAAGGCCGATGGACCTCGGGATGAAGCCGATTTTCATAGGCTCGGCGGAGAGATTGAACATGGCAATGGCCACCGTGCCGTCATGAAGAGGCTTGAGGTATGTGGCATATTTGTCGTCCCCGTAGATACGAGAAGCCTGGAGCCCAAGTTCATCCTGGTTCACGTCGATGACCTCGCTGTTGCACAACAGGCTGACGGTGAAGTCGTCAAGTTCGGCCATGTCGCAGCCTATGAGCAGAGGGGACGAAAGGATGCTCCACAATGTTATGTGCGTGTACTGCTCGTCAGGGGTGAGCTTTGACTCATGGGTGGACGGGCCCCATCCAACCTTTCCGACCACGAGCATGTCGGCGTCAGGCCAGTTGCCGGGGCGTTTGTATGCGGCCCACATGTCCTGGCCCTTGAACCCGATCTTGGACATATTGTCCCAATTGTCCCTGATATCGCCAGTAGTCCTCCAGCAATTGGCGTAGCGCCTGAGATAGTCCCCCATCGCCACCTTGGAAGAATTGGATATACTGTACACTATGTCACGCCCGGTGGCACGGAGAGCCTCGGACATTATCCTGACATTGTATTCGTCATTCGGATTCCAGTCGTATTTGAGATAGTCAACTCCCCATTCAGCCCACTGTCGGGCATCCTGCTCCACGAAATTGTACCGGGTAAAATAGCGCACAGTGTCCCTGCTGACGCGGCTGCGGTCAATCTTGTAATATTCGTCCACGAGACCCGAATCAATCCACGCATAGCGTCCGTCTTCGGTGTCCGCGCATTCTCCGACATGGCCTGCGTATGTCCCGGCCCACGGTCCGGAATAGATGCCGAATTTCAGGCCGTTCTCGTGCAAGAAGTCTGCAAGTGCCTTCATGTCAGGGAATTTGGAATTCGGCTGGATGGCATTTTCCCGTCCTCCGCGGATTCCCTGCCAGCCGTCGTCAATATTGATGTACGACCATCCGTAGTCAGCCAGGCCTTTCTCGAGCATTGCCCTGGCCGAACTCATGACCTTCTCCTGGCTCACGCTGTTGCCCCAGCAGTTCCAGGAATTCCATCCCATCGGGGGAGTCAGGGCGATCCTGTCGCCGATTTCGATGCGGAAGTTCCTGCTGTCCACACCCTTGGCATTTGTTGCCTTGAGTGTGACATTGTACGTCCCGGCCTTTTTCACTGCACCCCTGATGATGCCAGTGGCAGGGTCGAGCGACAATCCTTTCGGGAGGCCTTCTGCAGAGAATGCAATCGGGCGCTCACCCGTACAAGGTATCCTGTAGAGGAAATCCGCCCCGGGCCTTGCCCCATATACCCTTGCTCCGTTGATCCTTGGTGTTGCCGGTGCCTCCGGCGTGAGAATGTAATCTGCACGGTCCTGTGCCGTGGCATTGGTTGCAGCGATCCATGCAGTCAGGACTGCTGCCAGCAGTGTTTTGATTCGTGTTCGTGTCATAATTAACTCCATATTTGCCAAAGTTACAAAATAAAAACATTTCAACAAAGTCCGGCATTTGTATATGCCTGCGGATTGTCGTAAATTTGTATTTTGAAAACTTAACAACATTATGCAGCGTATAGACTTCAAACCTGAATTTTTCCATTGCATCAAAAATTACGGGAAAAACACATTCTCTGCCGACATGATGGCCGGCGTCATCGTGGGAATCGTGGCACTGCCATTAGCAATCGCATTCGCCATAGCGTCCGGTGTGCCGCCTGAGAAAGGTATCGTGACAGCCATCATTGCAGGATTCATCGTATCTTTCCTCGGTGGCAGCAAAGTGCAGATCGGCGGGCCTACGGGTGCGTTCATCGTCATCGTTTATGGAGTCATACAGCAATACGGATTCGGCGGACTCGCCATAGCGACCACTCTTGCAGGAGTGCTGCTGATACTCCTCGGAGTGTTCAAGCTCGGAGCCGTCATCAAGTTCATCCCATATCCGGTAGTCATAGGATTCACGAGCGGTATCGCATTGACAATATTCACTACCCAGATACCTGACATGTTCGGGCTCGACCTCGGAGGCGAGAAGGTCCCGGGCGACTTCATCGGGAAATGGCTTGTGTATTTCAGGCATTTCGGCTCCGTAAACTGGTGGAATGCAGGAGTTTGTGCCCTGAGCGTCGTGATAATAGCCGTCACCCCGAAATTGTCCCGTAAGATTCCGGGATCCCTCGTGGCAATCATTGTCCTCACCGCAGCCGTATATGCGATGAAGAGATTCGCAGGAATCGACTTCATCGACACCATCGGAGACAGGTTCACCATCAATTCAGCCCTGCCTAAGGCACAGATTCCGTCCCTCGACTGGGAGGCCGTCAAGAACCTCTTCCCGATTGCCGTCACAATTGCCGCACTCGGGGCCATCGAGTCCCTGCTTTCAGCGACCGTGGCTGACGGTATGATAAGCGCAAGGCACAATTCCAATACAGAGCTGATAGCCCTCGGAGTGGCCAACATTGTCACCCCGATGTTCGGAGGCATCCCGGCCACCGGAGCTATCGCGAGGACAATGACCAACATCAACAACGGAGGACGCACCCCTGTGGCAGGAATCGTGCACGCGGTCGTTCTCCTGCTCATTCTCCTGTTCCTCATGCCTCTCGCGAGGTTCATCCCGATGGCCTGCCTTGCCGGAGTTCTCGCGGTCGTATCCTACAACATGAGCGGCTGGAGGACATTCAAGGCATTGCTCTCGAACCCGAGGTCTGACGTTGCCGTGCTTCTCATCACATTCGTGCTCACCGTCATATTCGACCTCACCGTAGCCATCAGCGTAGGACTCATCCTCGCATGTCTCCTGTTCATCAGGCGAGTAATGGAGACCACCGAGATTTCCGTCATCAAGAACGAGATAGACGTGAATGCGGAGACCGACTTCGAGACCACGGAGGAAAATCTCGTAATCCCGTCAGGAGTGGAGGTCTATGAAATCAACGGCCCGTATTTCTTCGGCGTGGCCACCAAGTTCGAGGAGCTCATGAGCATGCGCAAGGGCCGCAGCAAGACCAAGGTGAGGGTAATCCGGATGAGGAAAGTGCCGTTCATCGATTCCACAGGCATCCACAACCTCACGAACCTCTGCAACATGAGCCACAAGAGCAATATCACCATCGTGCTGTCGGGAGTGAACGAGAATGTACACCGCACCCTCGAGAGTTCCGGGTTCTATTCGGTGGTCGGGAAGGAGAACATCTGCCCGAATATCAATGTCGCACTGGAGCGTGCCGGCGAAATTGTCAAAGGATGACGCATGTTTTGTGTACGCAACTGCCGGATTTTTTACTAACTTAGCGGCAAACGTACAACCACATGAGAACTGAAACTTTGATTGCAGCGGTCATTTCCGTATGCATCTGCGGCATTGTTTCCGCACAGAGTCCGGACGTCATCATTCCTGCTCCGGCAGAATTCCGCTTTACCGGAGGAACCTGCAATTTCACAGGCGAGCCCCAGGTGAAGATACTTCACAACACGAAGGATATCCGTCCTGAAGGCTACAGGATGACAATATCCAGGAAAGGAGTGAAGGTGGAGGCCGCTGACGAAGCAGGTGCATTCTACGCCATGCAGTCGCTTGACCAGATGACGGCCGGCGGCAGCATCAGCGAACTGGCCTGCTGCGAGATAAACGATTATCCGCGTTTCCCGTACAGGGGCCTGCATTTCGACGTGTCGAGGCATTTCAGGAGCATTGATTTCCTGAAGAAGCAGATAGACGCGATGGCGCATTTCAAGATGAACAAGATGCACATCCACCTCACTGATGCGGCAGGATGGAGAATGCAGATAGACGCATTCCCGAGACTGACCGGGTTCGCGGCCTGGAGGCCTGAGAAAAAGTGGAAGGACTGGTGGTTCGGTGACAGGCTCTATTCCGAGGCCGGGACTCCGGGAGCATACGGCGGATTCTATACGAAAGACGAGCTGATGGACCTCGTGGAATATGCGGCCGCGCGCCATATAGACATCATCCCGGAGATTGAAATGCCGGGGCACAGCGAGGAGGTCATGGCTGCATATCCTGAACTGAGCTGCAGCGGTGAATCGTATTCCGGAAGCGATTTCTGCATCGGCAAGGACAGGACTGTGGAGTTCCTCGAGAAGGTGCTTGACGAGGTGATGGAGGTGTTCCCGTACGAGTACATCCATATCGGAGGCGATGAGGCATCCAAGAAAAATTGGAAGGAATGTCCTGACTGTCAGCATCGTATTGCAGAAGAAGGGCTGAAGGACGTGGACGAGCTGCAGAGCTGGCTCATCAAGAGGATAGAGAGATACGTCATATCGAAGGGCAGGAAAATCATAGGATGGGACGAGATTCTGGAAGGCGGAGTCAGCCCGACGGCCACCGTGATGTCGTGGAGAGGGACGGAAGGAGGAATCCGGGCAATGGGCTACGGCAATGACATTATCATGACTCCGGGAAAATACTGTTATCTCGACCATGCTCAGGACGCCCCGTTCAGGGAGCCTGAGTCAATCGGAGGCTATCTCCCGCTCGAGCTCGCCTACAGCTATGAGCCCGTGGAGGAGTCAATGCCGGCTGACGGGCTTCATCATCTGAAAGGGGTCCAGGCCAATCTCTGGAGCGAATACATTACTGAAGACAGTCACGCTGAATATATGTATTGGCCGAGGGCGGCAGCCATTGCCGAGACCGGCTGGAGTCCTCAGGGCAGCAAGGACTATGCAGGATTCCGCGAAAGGATGGTTCGCGAAACGGAACTTCTCAAGGCCCGCGGATACAATCCGTTCGACATAAGCCGTGAATACGGGGAGCGCAAGGCCTCTGCCAAACTAGTGGAACACAAGGCCATAGGGGCATCCGTGACGTATCACAAGCCGTACAGCAATGCCTATACGGGAGAAGGAGACGGGACATTGACCGACGGCAAAGCCGGAGGATGGGCCTACGGTGACGGGAGATGGCTCGGATTCATATCGGACATTGACCTGACAGTGGATCTCGGCAGCACGATGCCGGTTCATTATATCGGAGCCACGTTCATGCAGGTCATCGGGCCGGAGGTTTTCATGCCTGAAAGAGTGGAGATTTACACCTCGGAGGACGGCGTGGAGTTCGGGCTGGCCGGAATATGCCACAACGATGTCCCTGTCACAGCCGAAGAACTTCTGTTCAGGGAATTCGGTACGGTATGCAACACCAATGCCCGCTACATCCGTTACAAGGCATTCCGCAATCCGGTATGCAGGGGCTGGCTCTTCACCGACGAAATAGTGGTGAACTAATTTCCGGAGACGAAAGCCTCGGCGGCGGCGAGTGATTCCGGCTTGCCGGCGTCGATGAGAGTCAGGCCCTCAGGAGCGACACCACGGAATTCATAGGCGGAAGCCGCCCTCAGGTAGAAATCCATTATAGGGAAACGCTGCCCGAGGGCGTTCTGCGATCCGGGAATGACATTTCCTGAGACATCATAGAGAGGGAAATCCTCCGGACGGGCGTCAACGGCATCGAAAGCGCCGAAGATTTCAGGAGACATCAGATGTATGCCTCCGAAGGCAAATTTTGAACATTTCTCCACATCCAGCCCTTTGAACGGCGTCTTCACCTCCCCGGTCGCAATATTGGTCCAGCCTACCAGCCTCATGTCGTCATTGAACAGGAGATATCTCTGCGTTTTGCGCCTGCTGACCAAGAGAGTGGACATCGCCCCGTCATCTACCGTCGAACGGAACCAGTTGATATCCAGGTCCGAAACTATGTCCACATTGTGCACGAGGAACGGCCCGTCACCGCCGAGCAGGGCGGAAGCGTGGCGGATTCCCCCTCCAGTCTCAAGGAGCAAATCCCTTTCGTCCGAAATCCTGATATCCATCCCGGCGAATTCAGGGACAGCTGCAATATAAGAGATGACCGCGTCAGGGAAATGATGCACGTTCACCACGAAACTGTCCGCACCGGCGGCCTTCAGGCGCATAATCACATGATACAGAAGAGTATGCCCTGCCAATGGTGCCAGAGCCTTCGGAATGTTATCCGTGATAGGCTTCAGCCTCGTCCCGAGCCCGGCGGCAAAAATCATCGCTTTCATGCCTCAGAAAGACTTTTCGATATTCTGCTCCCTGTGCACCACGGTCACCCGGATGTCGAAACGGCTCACGAGATGTGCAGCAAGATGTTCGGCGCAATACACTGAACGGTGCTGGCCACCGGTACATCCGAAACATACCTGGAGATTGGTGAACTTCCTCTCTATGAACCTCTTGACATGAGAGTCCACGAGGGCGTACACATGGTCGAGGAAAGTGATTATCTCCCCGTCGTCCTCGAGGAACTTGATGACCTCCTGGTCCATTCCCGTGAACTGGCGGTAATATTCATATTTTCCCGGATTGTTGACCGAACGGCAGTCGAACACATATCCTCCCCCGTTGCCGGACGTGTCCGTCGGGATACCTTTCTTGTAGGCGAAACTGTATATCTTCACATGGAGCCTGCGATCCTCGGCATTGACATAGAACTGCTGCATGGTCGTGAGCTGTGTAAGCACCTCTGAAAGATAAGGATAGCGGGAGAACGGGGCCCTCATCATCCTGCGCAGGTTGTCGATGGCGAACGGGACGCTTGCGATGAAATGCGGCTTCTTCTCGAAATAACCCCTGAAACCGTATGCTCCGAGAACCTGAAGAGTCCGGAAAAGCACGAAGAGGCGCAATTTTTCCCTGAACACATTCTCGTCAATATCAGGGACATAGCTCTTCAACGCCCTCAGATAAGTCTCCACCAGCTCGTTCTTCAGGTCTTCCGGATAACGGGACCTGGCCTGCCAGATGAAGGATGCAACATCATAATATATCGGTCCCCTGCGTCCGCCCTGGAAATCGATGAAATACGGCTCCCCGTCCTTGAATATCACGTTGCGCGCCTGGAAGTCCCTGTACATGAACGTGTTGGAATTGTCGCAGAGAAGATCCTCCTTCAGGGCCTCGAAGTCATCCTGCAGCCTTACCTCGTCGAATTCGAGACCGGTGGCCTTCAGGAAACAATATTTGAAATAGTTCAGGTCGAACATGACCATCCTGCCGTTGAAGGCCGGCTCAGGGAAACAGATATTGTAATCCAGGCCCTCGGCACCCTTGAACTGAAGCTTCGGCAACATTTCCATGGTATGCCGGAGCATCGCACGCTCGTAAGAGGAATACTCTCCGCTCTCCCTGCCCTGGGAGACCATGTTGTAGAGCACCTTGTCACCGAGATCCTCCTGGATGTAGGTCATCCCGTCCTCGCTGACTGCCAGCACCCTCGGCACCTTGATGCCCTTGTCGAGGAAATGTCTGGCAATCCCGCAGAAAGCCTGGTTCTCCTTGAGGTTCAGGCCAATTACCCCCACGATCGAGGTTCCGTCCCCGCCGGTCATGCGGAAATATCTCCTGTTGCTCCCGGAGGAATTGAGTTCCACCACGTTGTCGGCTTCCTGCCCGGTGTATGATTTGAACAATGATTTCAGATTATCAAGCATATACGAACGATTTTACCATTATCTCACGACTATTCCTCCTGCACGCATTTCGTCAAGGGCCTTCCTGTGGCCTTCCTCTGTGACATAGGCGAGGCAGTCAGACAGGAGCACCACATGGAATCCGGCTTTCTGCAAATCCTCGCAGGTGTTCCTGACGCAATATTCCGTGGCAATGCCGCACACGTACACGTCCTTGGGCTCCAGCATTCCGGCCACTTCCCCGAGGGACTGTCCTGCTGAATTCCTGCCGTCGAATCCGGAATACTGCTCCACTTCCCTGTCACACCCCTTGTCGAACACGAGGTCTTCATCCACGAACGGCTTCAGGCGTCCGTCTATCTCACCGCCATGGGTGCCGGCCACGCAATGAACCGGCCATATCCCGCCGTACTCGCTGAACGAGGAATGGTCTGCAGGATGGTGGTCCCTGATGAAGAACACGGGCAGGTCATCGCCCCTTGTCCGGCTGATGAATTCCACGGTATTGGCGACGGCTGCATCTGCATTTGCGCAGGCAAGGCTGCCGTCAATGAAATCGTGGAGCATGTCCACGACCACTAGTAAAGAATCGTTTATCATATACTGATATTTCCTGTTATATCTTGAATTTTGCGATTTCCTCCACGAGCTTGGACAGAATCCCGTTCTTGAGATTATAAAGGTCGTCCGAGATGTCCACCTTGTAATAATGAGGATTGATGAGCCTCCGCTCGGACGGGCTGAAATGATGCAGGGTGTCATTGTAGAAAGCCTTCTTCTCCTGCAGTGTCCTGCGTGGGGCCACCCTGGCTCCGTCCCGGATTGCAGGCACCTGGAGAGCCCTCCATCTGTATGTACCGGCCTCGAACACCTTGTATTTGTACCTGTCGTACTCATCCTTCACGGTGACGGTACGGCCGGCCTCAATGTCTTCCGCGAGACTGTCTCCCCGCAGGCACGTCACGTCGGCCTTGTATATTTCGTTCCCGTCCTCGTCATCCTTCATGAGCCTGTATGTAATCTGGAATCCCGGATTGATGAGCTTTATCCTGTCCTCCGACTTCTTCAGCACCGGCTCCCCTCCGACCTGGACGAGCTTGTAAACATTTCCGAAGCAAGGGGCCGCCTTGCTCGTGGCTATGGCGTCACCCACTCCGTAAGAGTCAATCTTCGCCCCCTGGCGCTCGAGATCAGTGATGAGATATTCGTCAAGGGAATTGGTAGCGAATATCTTGCAGCCCGTAAATCCATGGGCGTCAAGTATTTTCCTGACCTCAACAGAGAGATATGCAAGGTCGCCGCTGTCGAGCCTGATGCCGTATCCGTAAGGATATGAATTGTCGATTCCGTTCTCTTTGAACGCACGTATCGCATTGAGCACTCCGCATTTGAGAGTGTCGTAGGTATCAATCAGGAGAATCAGGTTCTCACCGCGATGGGTGCGGATATAGTCGCAGAACGCCTTATGCTCCCCTTCCACCGTGCTGCCGTACGAGGTCACGAAACTGTGAGCCATTGTTCCGGTGGACGGAACCCCGTTCATCACCCCGGTCAGGATATTGGAAGTGCTTGCACATCCGGCAATTATCGCAGCCTTGGCCCCGTATGTGGCCGCCCATGGTCCGTGTGCGCGTCGCGAGCCGAATTCGCTCACCGGCCTGTCAGTAGCACGGCATACCCGGGAAGCCTTCGTGGCCACGGCCATCTGATGGTTCATTATGCAGAGCATAGGGGTCTCGAGCACCTGGGCCTGTACAAGAGGAGCCTCGACAATGACAATCGGCTGGTTCGGGAAGGCAATCTCCCCCTCCTTCATCGCATATACGTTGCCCGTGAATTTCATCCCGGCAAGATAATGCCGGAACTCCGCATATTCGTCACCCGGGAGGAATTTCCCGAAGAAATCCTCAGGCATGGAGCCGAGATTTGATATCATCTCCAGGACCTCGTCAGTACCGCTGACCACTGCCCAGTTGTTGTTTTCCGGGGCCTTGCGGTAGAAAAGATTGAATACAGCAGGCTTCTCCGCATTCCCGCATTCCATGAAGGACTTTCCCATGGTATATTGGTACTTGTCCGAGCAATAAGCGAATTCCTTGAATTCCATTTCGTTTCCGTTCCTCGCCGTATTCCGGGACGCGGCGGATTTGATACAATCTTCATGACGGCTCCCGGCAGCCGCCGTTCCGGAAGGCAAACTTACTCAAAATCCGCGGAATAAATAACAATTGACGACAAAAAATGGCGGTTTGCGTTGGAGTATGGGGAATACATGCTACCTTTGTAACTGAGCCGGGCATTGAGTCCAGTCCGGACGGAAAACGGATACTGCGAATGGATAGAATACGTAACATATTGCCTTTGATTGTCATTTTCCTCCTGTTATATGTGCAGGCGGCTGCACAGAACGCCATTTTCTCAGGCACTGTGGTAGACCAGGAAGGGGCGCCTGTCATCGGAGCGGGAATAGTCTGCAGGGAGAAAACCTCGGCAGGTACGGTCACGGATCTGGACGGACGGTTTTCAATGGCATTGCCCCAGGGAGCCAAAACATTCACAATCAGCTCCATAGGAATGGAAGAACTCATCTACTCCATAATCCCGGGAAAGACGGAAGGAGTGAGAATAATCCTGAAAGCCGAGGAGAACATGCTCGACCAGGTGGTCGTGACGGGATATGCCCAGACCACGGTGAAGCGGATGACCGGTTCCGTCGCAGTCCTGAGTGAAGATACGTTCAAGTCGAAGGCAATCTCATCCGTGGACGCACTGATGCAGGGAGAAGCGGCCGGAGTCGCAATATCGGCCACATCGGGCCAGCCCGGGACGCAGTCCAGAATCCGGATCAGGGGTACGAACAACATCAGCGGTTCGGGACAGCCCCTCTGGGTAATCGACGGAGTGCCGCTGCAGAACGATTCCCCTTCGCTCACGTCCGAGCAGCTCGCGGCAGGCGGATTCGATGACATTTTCGTGAACGGTATCGGCAACATCAACCCGAACGACATCGAAAGCATCACCATCCTGAAAGATGCAGCGGCTGCCGCTATCTACGGTTCGAGGGCAGCAAACGGAGTAATCGTGGTGACTACCAGGAAAGGCGAGGCCGGGAAAATGAAGATAAGCTACAGGAATACATTCTCCTGGTCGTTCCGGCCGCAGAAAGACCTGGACCTGATGAATTCGGCCCAGAAGCTTGCCTGGGAGGACGAACTGTGGAACGAATTTTCAGCTGACAAGTATCTCAAGTCGTTGACCGACAATACAGTATTATATCCCGTAATAGGAATTGTCGGGCAGATCAGGGCAGGGCTCGGAGAGTTCGCCTACCTCAAGGGTGACACGGCCGCCCAGAATGCATTGATAACCTCACTCGGCGAATCGGACACCGACTGGTACGGACTCCTGTTCCGCAATTCATTCTCCCAGGGCCACCATCTGTCCGCAAGCGGAGGCTCCGAGAAATGCACGTATTACATTTCCCTGGGCCTGAACGACGAGAACGGAATGCTGATACACAATGACTACCGGAGATACAATTTCAATGCGAACCTCACGATGAAGCCTTCCGACCGGGTGCGCATCGACATCGGGGCAGAAGCAGCAAGGCAGGAATCGGAAATGCCGTACTCAAGTGTGGATCCGTTCAAATATGCCTATTTTTCAAATCCTTACGAGCGTGCATTCAATGACGACGGGTCATACGCGGCTGACCGGACCTGGTTCTCGCTCGGATATTGGAACGGAAGGCAGGACGAACAGGTGATGCCGGAGAACGGGTTCAACATCCTCCGGGAACTGGACTCGAACAACACCAGCACAGTCAACACCACAGGCACTGTCCGGGGGCAGATTGACGTGACATTATTCGGCCCGCTGCATTTCAACGGGCTCGCATCCTACACATTCTCGAACAATTCCACTGACAGGACAGTGGACAAATACACCTGGACGGCATTCCGGGACAGGCTCGGCAGCGATGACCGTTCACAGACCAACCTGTACGGCAACATCTCCCAGAACCGCACGAACAGGAACAGTTACGTGCTACGCGGGCATTTCACATTCAACCGGACATTCAACGAACTCCACAATCTCAACGTCCTTGCCGGCGCCGAGATCCGCGGGGCCGACTCGAACACATTGTTCTCCAAAAGATACAATTACGACCCGAAGACAGGCACCACGTCCCTTCCTCCCGTCAGCGGTCCTGTGGACGAATGGGTGAGCGAAGTGGAGCGCCTGAACGGCCAGTATTTCACCAGGACAAGATACGCATCCTTCTATGCTTCAGCTGATTACTACCTCGGCAAAAGCATTGTCCTGAATGCTTCGTTCCGCACTGACGGCAGTTCCAATTTCGGAAACGACAGGCAGTTCAATCCTACATGGAGTGCAGGTGCCGCCTGGCACATCGGGGAGGAAAGCTGGTTCAGAAAAGCATTGCCGGCAGTCTCCCACGCCACGTTAAGGGCAGCCTTCGGATTCACGGGAGAGGTGAACACATCCACCACCCACCAGTTGGTAATCAGATATTTGCAGCAGGAATACAGATATTTCGGAGAGCAGACATTCAATCTCGGCACCATTCCTTCAGCACCGAATCCGGACCTCGGATGGGAGAAGACGAGGGATGCCAAGGCGGGACTTGATTTCGGCCTCTGGAAAGACAGGTTCACGGTGAATGCAGAATATTACCACCGCCTGAGCACCGACGTGGTGACATCCTCCCAGGTCCAGAGTACCACCGGATTCACCTATGTGAATTTCAATTCGGCCGACATAATGAACAGCGGAGTGGAACTGACTTTGAACGGGAAGATCCTGCAGCAAAGGGACTGGAGTCTCTCGGCAGCCGTGAATTTCGCTTACAACTACAACAAGGTCACCAAGTTCCGTCCTTCGACCTCCGCCGGGGTAACGTCCAAGGACCGTTACGTGCAGGGCTATCCGGCAGGGGCGATTTTCAGCGGAGAACTGGCCGGCGTGGACAGCAGCAGCGGACTTTACCAGTTCAAGCTCAGGGATGACTCCGTCATCAGCAACAGCACCGACCTGAACAAGCCGGACAATTACAGGACATATCTCGGAACCACCATCGCACCGTTCACCGGAGGATTCAACATAAGCGCCGGCTACAAGGACTTCCGACTGGTCATCAACGGAGTATATTCCTTGGGTTCAAAGGCTTTCGACAAGATTGAATCCCCGGCAAGCTACTCCTCATGCAAGCATTCGGGGGTCAGCACCGAGACAGTCCAGTCACAGTACAGCGACCTGTATTCCAACCACTTGAACGTGAGGGCGGACCGTACGGACAGATGGACTGCCGAAAACACTTCCGGCGCGAAATATCCGCGGATATACGACTATTTCGGGACCAAATACAATTTCTCGTCATACAATCCGATGGACTACAGCATCATAGACGCCATCTACCTGAAGGACAATTCCTACCTGAAGATAAAATCCGTCATCCTGTCCTATTCGCTTCCAGAGAAGGTGATGAGAAAAATCCGGCTGAGGGGAATCGGATTCAACTTCGCCCTGAACAATTTCTTCACATTCACGAAATACGACGGAATGGACCCGGAAGTGCCGGGAGCCACATACCCGACCACCAGGAGCGTATCGGCAGGACTAAACATAGATTTCTGAGAATGAACGATATGAACAGGACAATCATCATAGCGGCACTTGGCGCATTACTCTCCGGTTGCGGAAGATATCTGGACGTGCAGCCTCAGGGGGAGGTCATACCGAAGACCGACGAGGAATTCGCCTCGATTCTGCACACGAGGCTGAGGGACATCGAAGGCGGTGCGGACGAATACGTCATCGGCAACATGGATGTCATCGCAAGGCTCGAGGGCTGCGCCGACGATCTGGACGCCAACATCAGGGCCGGTTCGATAACGCTGTATTCCGGTGAATGCATCAATACCATGCAGCTGTATTACACGGACATCTGGGAAGTGGTCAGGGACTGCAACATCCTCATAGAGAATCTGTCAGGAAGAAGCGGAGAGACTGCGGAAAGCACATTGTCGGCCGCATACGCCATCAAGGGAATATGCTATTACAACCTGATCCGGAATTTCTGCCAGCCGTGGAGCGACGAATCCGCGGATGACCTTCCCGGAATTCCGGTCGTGGAGGAATTCGACATCAACGACATGACAGCAAGGGGCACGCTCCGGGAGTCCTGTGAATATTCCGACGAAATGCTGCGCAAGTCATTGGAACTGAATCCGTCCGACAAGACATATATATTCACTGAATGGGTGGTGAAAGCTTACCGTGCGAAGCTGGCGTTCTGGTGCTGCGACTGGGACCTCACGAAGGAAATCTGCACTGACATTCTCGAAAACAGCGGCCTGGAACTGACTCCTGCATCCGGCTACGCGGAAATGATAAACTCGACCGGCAATGCCTCGGGAGAAGTCATAGTCAAGTCGCACGTCAACAATTCCAGCGAGCTGGACTGGTATTTCACTTACCTGAAGGGCTATCTTGCCAGCAGGCCTGCCTGCGCATCTCTGATCAGGCTTTTCGGGCCAGAACCGGAGAAAGACATCCGATACACGACCTGTTTCGACAAGAAGCGTTTCAATCTCAAGCAGCCTGAATGCCGGGTAAGGCTTTCGGAAATCGTGCTGATGATGGCCGAAGCATGCTGTCACACTGGAGACGAGGCCGGAGCTTTAGGATGGATCAATGAATTGAGACGCAACAGGATAGAGAATGCAGAAGAACTGACATTGGACAATCTTCCTCCCGTAAGGGACGACAGCCGGATATGCGTGGACACATACGGCAGGCCCCTGACTCCCCTTCTCCAGGCAATATTCGACGAACGGAGGAAGGAACTCTTCATGGAAGGCGACAGGTGGTTCGAGCTCAAGCGCAACGGCCGGCCTGAATGGTGGATCATCAGCAACGGATTGAAATACACAACATACGAATATCTATACACAGCCCCTGTCCCGAAGCGGGACGTTGACCTCAACCCTGATTTCGTCCAGAATCCGGGATACGTCATAAACAACTGAATATCAAAAAAGGGGCTGACCTTGAAAGCCAGCCCCCCAACTTAATCAATCTAATATCCTACATTGTCGGACCCTGTCCGCCGATCTTCGGCCAGCCAGGATTCTGGTAGATGACTGATGTATTCAGGTCGGTCTTGTCACCTGACGCAGTCTGGCGGAACGCGTTCTGCGGCAGAGGAGAGAGATAATGTGCAGGGGTGAACTTGTATCCGTCGAATGCGGAATTGTTCACGCTACTTATCTGGTAAGGGCGGATATAAACACCGCTGGTGCTCTCAGCCGACATATTTCCGGAACCTCCGGCCACATCCACGACTACGAGATCCTGTCCGGCATCATTGGTCCATGTGCCTACATAGACGGAACCCCAGTAGCGCATTCCCTCAATCTGGTATCCGTTGACCTGGTCGCAAGCCCTCCATCTCCTGAGGTCAGCCCAGCGCATTCCCTCGCCGATGAACTCGTTGCGGCGCTCGCGGCGGATATTGTAAAGGGTAGGGTCAATGAGCTGTCCGTGAGAATATGCTCCGAAGTCACCCTTGGCCTCCTCGGTCATTATGGTAGCGGAAATGGTCTTCTGGTAGTCAGGATCCACCTTGGCCCTGGTACGCAGGGCACGCCAATATTTGCCGGCGGTACCATCTATATTGCCGTTCCTCTCGTAGCTTGCCTCCATGTAGTTCAGGAGAGCCTCGGTGCCGCGGAATACGATGCTTCCGGTCGTGCCCTTATGGTGCAGGGTCTGCATGTAGTCATTATAATGCTTGCCCTTCTTGATGGCATATCCGGTCACCATGCGGGTCTCGCTATTGCCCTTTACAACCCACTCGAGGTCAACATAGTTGATAGTCCCGGCAGATGTGTAGTTCTCGATGTCGCCGTCCTGCTTGGTGAAGATGCGGATACGGGAATCCCTGTCCTGGAGAGTGGCCTTGATGCCCTGTTTCTCCCACTCCTGGTTGTAGCCGGAACCGCTCGCATAGATAGGAAGTCCGTTCTTCATGAGGAATGAATTCACGAGACCGCGTGTCCATCCGGATCCACCTCCGTTGTTCTGGAGCTGCATCTGGATATTGTGGGTGATGCTGAGGCTCTCGTCATACTTGCGCCACATCAGCACCTCGCTGTAGTTCTCCATGTCCTCGTCGCAGAACATCGTGTAGTAAGGGTTAAGGCTGTTGAACGATGCATCCATTCCTTCAGGGGCGTCGGTATTGTTCACCAGATTGTCCACGAGTTTGTCGCCGACAACCTTCGCTGACTTCATGGCCTCCTCGAAGAAATATGAAATCTCGCTGTCAATATTGAATCCGTCAAGCAGGCTTGCATCTCCAGGCCAGCCCTGTCCGCCCGGAACGAAGGCAGTGCCCTTGTGATATTTCAGCCAGGTTCCCTCGTAAAGGGCCACGCGTGAACGGAGAAGATATGCCACATCCTTGCTGATGCGGTTCTTTCCGCCCGGTGATGTCTCCTGCAGGAGTTCGATGGCCTTGTCGAGGTCCTCGAGGATGAATCGTGCGACTTTGTGCTGAGGCTGGCGTTTCGAAGCCTCGACCAATGTAGCCTCATCGTCCTTGAGGGCCGTGGTGATGATAGGACAGTCACCGATTGTCTGGAGCTTGTTGAAATATGCGTATGCACGCATCAGGTACATTTCTCCGATATAATGCTTGATATTGCTCTCGCTTCCGGAGATTTCACCGGCTTCATATTTCGGAAGCACCTGGTCGAAGAAATAGTTGCAGTCGCGTATCTGGAAGAAATTCCATGCTGCAGTACGGTCTCCGTCACTCGTGGATGAAGGCACCTTCCATTCACCCGGCACCCAGCGTGAGGAATAACTCGTGGCAGCCTGGTTGTCGGTGGCATTGTCATAGCCGAACGTACTGATTCCATAGCTTCCCGGAGCAATGCTGGTGAAGAATCCGTAGAGATTTATCGAATAAGCGGCGAGGTCAGCTTCCGAAGTGAAGTAAGCACTCGGCGTGACGGAGCTCTCAGGTTCGCGGTCCAGAAAGTCGTTGCAGGCAGACAGACCCGAAACAGCCGCTATGAGCAGTCCAATATTCAAATATTTAAGTTTCATACGTACTTCGATTTTAGAAGGTTACACTTACACCGAATGACACTGTCTTGGAAAGAGGATAGGTCTTTCCGAGGTTTCCACCGTAGCCGGCTCCGATGAGTTCAGGATCGGCGATGTCGGTGAACTTGGTGATGGTCAGCAGGTTCTCTGCAGAAACGAAGAACCTGAGATTCTGCACGTAGATCTTCTGTGTCAGATGTGACGGAAGAGTATATCCCAGAGTAACGTTCTTGAGACGGCAGTATGCAGCATTCTGGAGATAGCGGGTCTGGGTCCATGTGTTGCGCCATCCGTTCCAGTCAGGACGAGGATAGTATGCGCCCGTATTCTCAGGAGTCCAGTAATCTGAATGCGCAGTGAATCCGAGAGCCTGCCATTTTCCGGTTCCCGTAGCTCCCCAGAATGTGGCGCTGCCCGGCATGTAGTCACGCTTGAGAGTGCCCTGGAAGAACAGCTTCAGGTCGAATCCCTTGTATGCGAAATCGAAATTGAGACCGAAGTTGTAGCGAGGAGTGCTGTTTCCGATGACCTTGAGGTCTCCGTGATTGTCCACCGTGTATTCTCCTTCGTCAACTACACCGTCACCATTGATGTCGGCATACATAATGTCGCCGGCGGTCCAGTTGCTTCCGCAGTAGCTTTGGTCAGCCTTTGCGAGATGGGCGTCCATCTCCTGCTGTGAACTTGCTATGCCCACTGTCTCGAAGCCCCAGATATCGCCATATACGGCGCCGTCATAATACTTGCCGAGTTCCTTTGCAGGATTCGGATACTTGTCGATGATGGTCTTGCTGTCACTCAGGACGAGGGAAATACCGTAGCTGAAGTCAGATACGACGTCACGCCAGCTCAGCTGGAGATCCCAGCCCTTGGTGGTCATGTCGAGATTGTTGGTCTTCGGCTCGGCAGTACCGAGCACGTCAGGAAGTTCAGGTGCAGGGCCCACCATGTCGTAGGTCTTGCGCTGATAGTATCCGAATGATCCGGTCAGGCGGTTGTTGAACGCGCCTATGTCAAGACCGACTTCCCAGGTACGGCTCCTCTCCCAGGTGAGGGATGAAGATACGAGGCTCGGCTGGCCTGCAATGTTAGGCTTGGCGTCGTTGACAATCCAGCTGCCGCCTTTCGGAGTATAGCTCATTGAAGGATAGAAAGGATAGAGGCTGTCGGTGTTCTGGTTACCGAGCTCACCCCATGATCCCCTGAGTTTCAATACGTTCACCCATTTCGTGAAGTCTTCCCAGAATCCTTCTCTTGCGATGTTCCAACCTGCGGAGAATGAAGGGAAGAGGTTCCAGCGGTTCTCGCGGAGGAATCTTGAAGATCCGTCATAACGGAGATTGGCCTCGAAAAGATAGCGTCCTGCATAGTCATAGTTGATACGGCCGAAGAAACCTGCAGTGGTCCAAGTGGAATATCCTCCGGATACCGTAGGATTGGATGCAGTGGTGTCGAGTGTAGGAAGCCCTGCGATGATTCCGTACTGCTGTCCCGTGAGAGTACGTCCATGCCAGTATTCGCTCTGGAATCCGACCATCACCTTGAGGTTGTGGTCACCGAACGAATGGCTGTAGTCGGCGTAAATATTAGGGTTGAAATAATTGCTCTTGTTGTTGTACTCCCTGACTGCGGAATTCGCATTGAAGTCCACGAAAGGATTGCCGCTGGCGTCATAGCCGTAGGTGGTCTGCCAGTCCGTATGGGAGTTGTCATTGATGATGCGGTAGTTCAGCTCCGCATTGATATTCAGGCCTTTGAGAGGTGTTGCACGAAGGGCGAGATGCTGTGAGAACACGTCGCTCTGGGTCTTGTACATACCACCGTTCATCAATCTCTCGATATAGGACTCCGGAACCCAATGTCCGTTAGGGTCCTTGGTAGGGATGATAGGCCAGTAGCGGCACATGTTGTGGTAGAACTCGTCAGTACCGTTTACCATCACTGAAGGCGCCTCGTAATCGACGCGGGTGAAGCGGGTGCTGTAGGTGAGGTTCAGCCATTTGGTGATGTCGGCGTCGATTCTGCCGGTAGCGGAATAACGCTGCTTGTTGTCATCTCCATGGCGGAGGATACCGTCCTGATTGAGATAATTGGCCGAGAAATAATATCTTATCTTCTCACTTCCGCCGTTGACGCTCAATGTGTGCTCATGTGAGAAGCTGTTTCCGAACTGCTCCTTTAGCCAGTCCGTGTTGGCTATAGGGAGAATGTCGTTCGAATCCCATACCTCCCAACGGTTGTTGGAGTTCTTGAACATCGTCTGCATCGAAGGGTCCTTCTGGGCTGCTTTGATGTCAGCGAGTTTCTTCTCGGAGAACCATGCTCCGTTTCCGGAATTGATGCTGGCCGTATTCATATAGACTGCCCAGGAGTAGGAGTCCATCATGTCAGGCATGTTGAGAGGGGAATTGAAACGGAAGCTGTTGTTGTAGTTCACTACGGTCTTTCCTTCCTTTCCGCTCTTGGTGGTGACGAGGATGACACCGCCCGCAGCTCTCGAACCGTAGATTGATGATGCGGAAGCGTCCTTCAGCACGGAAATGTTCTCAACGTCCTGGGGGTTCAATGACTCGAGGGTTCCTTCCATACCGTCAATGAGGATGAGAGGTGTCACGGATGATCCTGAGCCGATAGTTCCGATACCGCGGATATTGATGCTCTTGTTGGAGTTCAGGGTACCTCCGCTGCTCGGGGTCGAGAGGGTCATACCGGCAACGACTCCCTGGAGAGCGTCCGTAACGGAGTTCACCGGACGGGATGTGATGTCCTTGGAGCTGACAGTGGAGACGGCACCTGTGGCATTGACTTTTTTCTGGGTACCGAAGCCGACTACCACGACCTCTTCGAGAAGCATGTTGTCTTCAGCGAGTACGACTTTCAGCGGATTGCCGTCCCAAACTATTTCCTGGGTCACATAGCTGATGCAGGAAATCACAAGGACGTCGCCCGGATTGACACCGCCGAGAGAGAAGTTGCCGTCGATGTCGGTGACTGTTCCCTTGGTCGTTCCCTTGACCTGGATAGAGGCTCCTATGACTGTCTGCCCGCTTGCGTCATATACGACACCTGTGCAGACGTTTTCTTGTTGTGCACCGAATGAATTCTCATTCTCCGCTGCAGCGAGGTCCGACAGAGCGGCGCCTCCTGTCCATGCGATGCAGCACAACAGAATGCAGATTGTTTTTGTGCTCTTCAACATAAGTTTAATTTTTAGATTGATTAATAGTTGATAAACACATCTGTAACGTGTTGTTTTTGATGTTATAGATAATGTGGTTTAAATGTGTGTTATTATGTTATTGTGGTTTAACTGTCTTCAGCCTGTCAATCATCTATCTGCAGCAGCAAATGTAAATAAAAAAATTCAAAATGAAATATTCCGCTGAATATTTTTTCAATGTCACGTTTCCGGCCTCAAAATGAAAGGCTGGAGACGCCCTCTACGGCATCTCCAGCCCTCACTATTCCCACCTTTGAGCGGGATATC
>SFNZ01000061.1 GCA_004552615.1 Bacteroidales bacterium
TAAGTCCCTTTCCAGGGGAAAGGGATTTAGGAAAAGGGTAGCGTATACAAAAAAATGCGCGCGGGCCTTTGCTCGCACAGAGCAATGAATCCTCTGAAAAGCAGTAATTTGCGACTTGCGGAACTTGAATTATTGATTATCATGGACATATCCGTCGTCCTTGATGTTCCACAGGACGGCTATGATCAGTCCGCCGACTATCGCGACTCCGGCCATCAGGAGGAAAAGATTGTTCCAGAAAGCCTGTCCGAACTTGTCGGAAAGGGCTCCCACACCCACGCCTGTGAAAATCACGCTGGCGTAGCTGAACAGCCCGATGAATCCTCCGGCAGCAGAAGCTGCCTTCTTGGTTACCTGTTTACCGGTAATCACGCAGAACAGGGCCTGGGGGCCGTAGAGGAAGAATCCCGCAAGGGCGAGGAGAACCAGCATCACGACAGGATTCGTGCCTTCCGGGAGGAAATGAATGGCCAGCAGGCATACTCCCGTAAGTATCATTTCAATGGTGCAGACACGCTGTCCCTTGCCTTTGAACAGATGGTCCGTTATCCAGCCCGCGGTCACCATTCCGATGCATCCGCATATCTCGAAGATTCCGATGGTCCATCCCGCGAGGGCGGGGGAAATAGGATTGTCTCCCTGCTGGAGGAATTTCGGACCCCAGTCAAGCACGGCAAAGCGGACCACGTACAGGAACAGGGCGGTCACCGCCACATTCCATACGATAGGATTCTTGAACACCTTGTCCATCACGAACTTGTGGTAGTTCTTCCCGGTGTCGTCCCCGTCCAGCTCGGTCTTGGTGTCAGGTAGTTCAGGCAGGCCTACCGACTCCGGCGTGTCCCTGAGGGAATATACGCTGAACGCCACTCCCGCGGCAGCTATGAGCGCAGGAATCCAGAAGCACCATTTCCATGCACCGAAATGAGAGGCGGCACGTATCACTGCCGGGTCCGCCACATCGGTCCCGAGATTCGCGGCAATGCCGCTCACCACTGCCGAGTCCGCCGACATGTCAGTGCCCATGCCTCCGATGATGGCTCCGCAGATGACAGCCACGATACCGGCCCCGATGGAATGTGACATATTCCACAGGGACATCTTGGTGGCCAGTTCCTTCGGAGGTATCCAGTTCACCATCAATCTGTTACAAGGTCCGAAACCGGCTCCCTGGAACACATTGTTCAGAATCAGGAGCACGGCCATCGTCGTCACCATTGCATTGATGAAGTCAGGACCGGATTCCGCCCCGCTTATCCATCTGCTGAGATCGGCGCTCCATCCGAAGACCAGGTTCAGGATAACGCAGGCGGACAATGCGATGGTCAGATGCCATCTGGCATTCACCCTGTCGGCCACGAATCCGTTGATGAATTTGGAGATTCCGTAAATGAGGCCCACCAAGGTGAGAATCACTCCGAAACTGGTGTCGTTGATGCCGTATTCCGCGCTGAGCGCAGGTATGGCAAAGGAGAAATTCTTCCGGACGAAATAGAACATCGTATATCCCACCATCGCCCCGATGATGATTCTCCATTGCCAGTAATTGAAGCTCTTCCCTGTTTTCATCAGATTTCAAACGCTCCTCCCGCAGCGAACAGAGGCTCCACAATCTTCTCGTAGAATCCGCCCCTCTTCGCAAGGTCCAGAAGATTGAAACGGAAACGCATGAGCTGTACCTTAGGGAACATGTCCCTGAGTTCCTCCCTCGTGACGCCTATCTGGGACGGGTCATAAGGTGCGCCGACAGCCTTGAAGAGATCTCTCATCTTGGTGAAGCTGTAGAGCTGGCCCTGCAGCCTGGCCTTGAATTCAGGCCATTCCTTCCTGAGTTTTTCAAGTTCCTCCCTGACTTTAGCCGCGTCTTCGTATTTCTTGGTGATTTCGGTATATCCGAGTTTCGGTGCAGGGAATCCGCTGAAGATTCCGAGGGCTCTCTGCTGCTCCTCCTCGAGGGTTGGCCATGCCTCCACGCATTTGTCCACGTCTATGTCAGTGAGGTCCAGCTTGAAGAACTCGTCAAATACCGCGCACATGGTGAGGGTGCCGATAGCCACTTGGAAACCGTGTGACTGGAGCTTGCCCTGATACCTGTGGCCGGTCATGTCGAGGATGTGGCTGAACAGGTGGTCGCAGCAGGATGCAGGACGAGAAGATTTGGCTGCCTGCATGGCGAATCCGCTGAGTACCAGGCCTTCGAAGAGGTCTGCAATGGCATCCGGATCTCCTGCGGCTACTCCTTCAGGATTGGAGAGGAAGCCGTCGAGATAGTCCTGGAGCACATGCCATGCATCCGGGATTATCGGCTCGGACCCCACAAAATCCGCGATCATCCATTCTCCTCCGGCAGGAATCTTGGCAGCGAGGTCGGCATATCCGGCTGCGGTCATTTCCTTCGGGGCGGCTGCGATGACGTCGATGTCGGCCACGATTGCCACAGGGGCGGGGCATGAGAATGTCTGCTTTGCGCCCTGATATGTTATGGATGAGCCGAATGAGGAATATCCGTCCACGGACGCTGCCGTCGGCAATGTCAGGTAGGACTGGCCGTGATGGTGCGATGCGAGCTTGCAGAGGTCATTGATGACGCCCGAGCCTGCGGAAACTAGGATGTTGTAGCTGTCGGACGGCTCCCGGAACAATGTCTCGGGATCTGCCTCCACGTGTTCCGTGGAATCCTCGAGGGCCTTGGCTGCAGCATAGTCCCCTTCGATGATCTTGTCGGTCATCTCAACATATTTCCATTCGGCATGGAATTCCTTTTTGTCGATGATGTATTTGTCCGCAGGGATTCCGGCGGCGTTCAGGCAGTTATATACCGCCTCGCCGAGGACAGGCCAGGTGTTGACGTCGGCCACAACCACGGCCTTGCGGCCCGGGAAGCATCTGGTGAACACTTCCGGGGTTTTCGCATATTCTCCTCTTCCCATCTCAAATACCACTGTGTCAGTGGATACCGCCAAAGCTTTGGCAATTCTTTCTTTGGAGTCCATAATTATAAAAATTTGAAATATCTGTTATATATTTGCAATAAACAATCACTATCAACATGACACCAGACAACAGGGACAATATCCCCACCATCCATGACGTAGCCCGGGAAGCGGGTGTATCCAGAGCCACGGTCGACAGGGTGCTCTACAGACGCGGAGGTGTCTCGTCCGCAACTGCAGAGAAAGTCAGGGAGGTCGTCGAGAGGCTTGGCTATTCCGCCAATCCGAACGCATCCCGTCTTGCATCCCACAAGAAGCTGACTTTCGCCTGTCTCATTCCTAAATTCGAGGAGGGGGAATACTGGTCTGTGGCCTACAAGGGATTCATTGACGGCTCACGTTCCATCCAGACCTATGATGTGCATACGGAAATTTTCCTGTATGACCCTGATGACGTCGAGTCGTTCAGGCGTGAAAGCGCCAGGATCCTGGAGGCAAGACCTTCCGGTGTCATCACTAATGTGGTCTTCGCGGAAGCCCTGAAGGAGTTTGCCGCCAGCCTTGACGCCTGCGGGATTCCTTATGCCTTCGTGGACCAGAAACTGGACGGGCTGAACTACAAGGTGTATTTCGGCGCCGATCCTTGGGAGGCAGGCCGTCTCGGGGCTTACCTTCTGACCCACAGGATGGATGTGAAGGATATCGCCATGGTCCGCATCCTGAGGGACTCAGGCCGTCTCGCCGACCCTAACAAGGTCAGGAGGAAGGGTTTCATGGACTATATCGACAAACATTATCCCGAGTGCCGCGTACATTCGGTATTCATACCTCCGTACAATCCGCAGGAGATATACCGCATCCTCGATGATTTTTTCAAAGAGCATCCTGAGGTCAAGCATATCACGATGGCCAATTCCAGAATCCACCTCATAAGTGAATATCTCCGCCGCAATCCGGTCCCGGACCGTCACGTGGTGGGGTTCGACGATCTTGACAAGAACATCGAAGCCCTCACCGAGGGACTTGTGGAATTCCTCGTGACCCGCCAGATATCCATGCAGTCCTATTATACCGTCTCCCGTTTCGCCGAATATGTCATCAGCGGGAAACTCCCTGCCGAGAGGGACAATTACATGCACATGGACATCCTGAACAGGCTCAACGCCCATCATTACGAAATCCAGCGTCTGAATCTGTAATGTTTCGGGCCGATACATTACGAAAAAAGACAATATACGCTGTCGTGTATACTGTCAAATTCATAATATAATCGGCTTGCATTGCAAAAGTAAGTAAAATTTTAACTAAAACGAAAATTTTCAAAGAAAATATATTGTTTTTCTCATGAAGCTTTATATATTTGCGCAAGAAGTTCGGGCACGTGCCCGAACGTATGTTTTGCTGAAGTCAAATACATATTATATTCCGGCTTGCGAAAGGAATAGGACTTTATGCGGATACATAATTATTACTATTAATTAACTGAAGCGGAGGAACGGACCTGCCGTCAGCCGTACCACGCTGTGCTCTGCCAGGCACGATTTTCTTTACTCATGACGGCATGTGGCGAATCGGCGATTTGACCGGCATCTTCCGGGCGTGTCCATGTTGGGCCCAGGGAGGATGCCAGGTCGCCGGGGAGCTGTCAGGAGCAGCATTTCCGGTTGATTTCACGGGCGTAATTAATTAGGAATCTTCAAACTAAAATCCTATATTTGCAGTTTGGCTGACGAATAGACAAAATGCAAAAACATATTTACATACATAACGGAAAATTCACTTTCGAGGAGGGCGGAAGCATTGACGGGCTTCAGGTCGCATACCATACATCACCCAGACCATATACACAGGACATGAAGGTCATCTGGATCTGTCATGCCCTTACTGCCGATTCCGATGCGGAAGACTGGTGGCCTGATCTTGTCGGCCCCGGGAAATTCTTCGACACGGACAAATATTTCATAGTCTGCGGCAATATGATAGGCTCCTGTTACGGCTCCTCAGGCCCGTCAAGCATTGACCCGGCCACCGGAAAGCCTTATTATTTCACATTCCCGAGAGTTACCGTGAGGGATATCGTGAACGGACTGGACGAGGTGCGCAGGCATATCGGAATTGACCATATCGACCTGCTCGTCGGGGCCAGCATCGGCGGTTTCCAGGCCCTGGAATGGTCCGTGATGTGCCCTGACGTCATCCGGAACGCGGTCTATATCGCAACCCTTTCCCGTGTCCGTCCGTGGCTGACCGCTTTCGAGGAGTCGCAGAGGATGGCTCTTGAGGCTGACCCTACGTTCCGTGCCTGCGAGAGTCTCGAGGGCGGCAAGAAGGGGCTCGAATGTGCGAGGACCATCGCCCTGCTCTCCTACAGATGCGAGGACGGATATGACAGGAAGCAGTGGGAGGAGTCTGAGGATGTGATGTTCCCGGACAGGGCATGCTCATATCAGCGTTATCAGGGCAGGAAATTCTCGGCCAGGTTCGACGCCTATTCCTATTATTATCTCTCATACAGCGTGGACAGCGACAATGTCGGCCGCGGCAGGGGAGGCGAGGCAGCAGCTCTTGCGCGGATCAAGGCGAAGTCTACTGTGATATCCATCGACACCGACCTGATTTTTCCTCCTTGCGAGATTGTCAAGATGGCCGCAATGATTCCGGGTGCGGACTATCATGAAATTACATCCCATTACGGCCACGACGGATTCCTGCTCGAGAATGACCAGCTTGTCGCGGTAATGGGTCCGGTTCTGGAAAGTATTTAAAATCAACAATATATATGCAAGTACTCAAATTCGGGGGCAGTTCTCTTGCAGATGCCGTCAATATGCTCAAAGCGGCCGATATCATAGCACGTGCCGTGGATAGGGACAGGACCATAGTCATTGCCTCTGCCATTTTCGGATGCACCGACACATTGATAAAGATCGGCAATATGGCGGCGGCCCGCGACGGCTCTTACGTGGAGCTTCTGGACGGGCTTCAGGAAGATCATCGCCGGATCATACACGAGTTGCTTCCGGTGGAGAAGCACGAGGAGTCATGTGAGAGCTGTGACGAGACGTTCGCATCATTGCGCGGAATTGCGCAGGGAGTATATCTGCTCGGCGAGCTGAGCCCTGCAAGTCTCGACGCCATACAGGGATGCGGAGAACTTCTGTCAAGCCGGATTCTGGCCACCAAGCTGGCGTCAGTCGGAATTCCTACCAAATGGGTGGATGCCAGGGAGATAATCAGGACCCGCAGCGAGGGCGGCCGCAATGTGGTGGACACTGCCGTGACATACGCCAATGTCCAGGCAATGATTGATTCCAATCCCATCAAGTCCCTGTTCATCGTCCCGGGCTTCATCGCGTCGGACGAGAAAGGCCGGATGGTGACTCTCGGACGCGGCGGTTCTGACTATTCCGCATCGCTTTTCGCGGTAGGAAGCAAGGCCCGTTCGCTCGAGACCTGGAAGGATGTTCCGGGAATGATGACCGCTGACCCGAAAATCGTACCTCAGGCTTCCCTCATAAGCCATATCTCGTACAGGGCCGCCCTGGAGCTTTCCCATTTCGGGGCCAAGGTGATATATCCTCCGACCATCCAGCCTGTCGTTGCCGGACGCATACCTATATATGTGAAATGTACTTTCGACCCGGACGGACCGGGAACTCTCATCGAGCAGAATCCGCCGAGGGGAAAGAGCAGGAACAAGATTATCGGCATTTCCAATTCGGACAATATTGCCCTGCTTTCTCTCGAAGGCAGCGGAATGGTGGGCGTGCCGGGATTTTCCTACAGGCTTTTCCAGACGCTCAGCGAGCACAATATCAGCATTATCCTCATTACACAGGCTTCTTCGGTGAACACGATGTGCGTGGCGGTGGCGGAGAAGGATGCTGCGATGGCCAAGGAGGCTGCCGACGCTTGTTTCGCTTACGAAATTTCACTCGGCAAGCTTAATCCTCTGAAGGTGGAGACCGGTTTCTCGATTGTTTGCCTCGTGGGTGACGACATACTGAACCAGAGGGGTACCACCGGCAGGATGCTGGCGGCTCTCGGGCGCAGGAGCATAGGAGTGAGGGCCGTGGCCCAGGGATCTTCAGAGAGGAACATTTCGGTGATTCTTGCTTCCGAGGATGTCAGGCCGGCAATCCGCTATATCCACAAGGAGTTCTTCGAGGAGTCATCGTTCAAGGATATCAATCTGTTCATAGCAGGCTACGGTACCGTGGGCAAGGCATTGGTGGACATCATTGCCCGGAACAGGGACAAGATTGCGCAGCGTACCGGCAAGAGGCTTCATCTTGCAGGACTTTCGAACAGCAGGAAATTCATCCTCGACAAGCAGGGCCTGAAGTTCGACAATATCGAAGGGCAGCTTGCAGAAGGGCGTTCCGCGGCGAACGATGCTTTCTTCGAGGCCCTTGCGAAGGTGTCGCTGCAGAATTCCGTATTCGTGGACTGTACGGCTTCATCCGACATATCATACAAATATCTTAATCTTTTCGAGAGGGGATATTCGGTGGTAGCGAGCAACAAGATTACGTTCGCTGCTCCGTATGTGCAGTATAAGGCCTTGAAAACCAGCGCGGTAGAGAATGGTGTATCGTTGAAATACGAGACGACTGTAGGCGCGGCCCTGCCGATTCTCGAGTCCATTGCGAGGAGCGTGAACAGCGGGGACGAGATCAGGAGCATCGAGGCTGTGCTTTCAGGAACGATGAATTATATTTTCAGTACATATAAGGGAGGAGAGGACGGAAAGACGTTCTACGATGTGGTGAAATATGCCAAGGAGGCCGGTTATTCCGAGCCTGACCCGAGGCTTGACCTGAGCGGAAGGGATGTATTGAGGAAGCTCCTGATTCTTTCCCGTGAGGCAGGGGCCGAGATAGATGAGGCTGATGTACAGATAGATCCGGTTCTCGGTCCGGAGTTCTTCCAGGGCAAGGTGCCGGAGTTCTTCGAGAAGCTGGCTGCCAATGAGGAGGCTTTTGCGGCGTCCTACAGGGAGGCTGCATCGAAGGGCCTGAGGCAGCGTTTCGTGGCATCGCTCGTGACTGAGCGCGGAGAGGACGGGACTGTGAGGTACAAGGCGTCGATGGGTCTGCGTTCGGTAGGACCGGACAATCCGCTTTATTCGCTCTGCGGAACTGACAATGCCGCATTGATCCGCACTGAGTTCTATCCTTCGCCTCTCGTGGTGCAGGGTGCCGGTGCCGGTGCTTACCAGACCGCCTCAGGTGTCCTGAATGATATTTTGATGTAAGGCCCGCACGCCGCAAAAACGAAATGAAAAACTAAAAAACGCATAAAAGCTGCGAAGCGCCGGATGACAAGGTCATCCGCAATACCCCTCGGGGTGATTGCGAAGCAATGGGGGTAAGCGAGAATACTTTCATACGCTGCCTTCCTTCGAAGTCCAGGCCTCCGCACGCTGCAAAAACGGAATGAAAAACTAAAAAACGCATAAAAAGTATGAAAGTAGCAGTTGTTGGTGTGACCGGCCTGGTCGGCACCAGAATGATGGAAGTCCTCGCCGAGAGGAATTTCCCCGTAACCGAATTTTTACCTGTAGCCTCAGAGCGCTCCGTAGGACGCAAAGTCACATTTGCAGGAAAAGAATATACAGTAATCAGCGCGGATGACGCCATTGCAGCGAAACCTGACCTCGCGATCTTCTCCGCCGGCGGCGGCCCTTCCAGGGAACTCGCTCCGAGATTTGCGGCCGTTGGTTGCCGCGTCGTTGACAATTCCTCCTGCTGGAGAATGGACCCGACCAAGAAACTCGTTGTGCCTGAGGTCAATGCAGATGTCCTCACGGCTGACGACTATATCATTGCCAATCCGAACTGTTCCACCATCCAGATGCTCCTGCCGTTAGCGCCGCTCCACAGGAAATACCGCATCAAGCGTATTGTCGTTTCCACTTACCAGAGCGTGACCGGCGCCGGCAACAGGGCAGTGGCCCAGATGGAAGCCGAGAGAGGCGGGGCAGTCTGGGGTGAGTATGCTGCCAAATTCCCTTATCCGATTGACCAGAACATTATTCCTCATATCGACGATTTCACCGAGAACGGCTATACCAAGGAGGAGATGAAGATGGTCAACGAGACCCATAAGATTCTGGGTGACGATACGATAGGTGTTTCCGCAACGACTGCCCGCGTGCCTGTCATCGGAGGCCATTCCGAGTCCGTGAACCTGGAGTTTGAGAAAGATTTCGAGCTTGAGGACGTACGCCGCATCTGGGAGGAGACCCCGGGCGTGACAGTTCAGGACAATGTCGCAGAGAAGGTATATCCTATGCCTCGTTTTGCCCTCGGACACGATGACGTATTCGTAGGACGCCTGCGCAGGGATTTCTCAGTGAAGTCAGGCCTCAATTTCTGGTGCGTTTCCGACAATATCCGCAAGGGGGCCGCAACCAACGCGGTCCAGATTGCCGAGGTACTGCTCCAGAAGGGCTTCCTTCCGGCTGAGTAGTTATGGCAGACAATTATCTTGAAAAACGTTACGAGGAGGTGTTCGGGAACGGAACCGCGAAGAAAGTGGTCAAACACGGCGGCCCGTCCCTGAACACCCTTCTTGTCAAGAACCGCAGCATCAGGCGTTTCCGTACAGATGCCGAGGTCAGCATTGAGCATCTCCGGACAATCGTCGAGGTGAACACCCGCATTGCCTCCGCGATGAACAGGCAGACATTGCGTTTCGCCATTGTTTGCAGGCCGTCATCTTCCGGCCCGGAATCCGACCGGCAGTGCGGCAATATGACTGGCAGCGGACATCCGGACTACGACGCATTGTGCCGCATCTATTCCCACGGGCAGGCCCGGCGAGTCCCTCCTGCAGCATTCATAGTGATATTCAGCACATTGCCTGAGGCGCGATACATCGACATTGACCTCGGGATCTCCTTGCAGAGCATGGCCCTCAAGGCCGTGGAGCTCGGCTACAACTGTCTAATGATGGGCAATGTCCGCCCTGATGAACTGTCTGATGCCGTTTCTGCCGGCCATCCCGACCGCGCCGCCTCCATCTCCAATCTCCATCCTCTGGCCCTTCTCGCCGTCGGCAAACCTGACGAAAGCGCTTTCCTCAAGCCCGTTTCCATGTCCGACGCCCCTCTCGACGACACCGGCAGCCCCTCCCCGGACTTCCTCTCCTATTACGACAAGGACGGCGTCCACTACGTCCCGAAACTGGTACTTGATGACATTCTTCTGTGAAAAATCCAAACAAATAATCAGAAGGCCATAATCCATTTTAATGAATACACAAACTTGTGTTACACAACTTTGTGTTTCACAAGTTTGTGTATTGGGGAAACCGTGCAAAATAACGCCGCTGTTTTCACCGATGGCTATTGGAAACGCAAACGGTGCAGGGAATGGGCATCCTTGCACTGTTATTTGGTTTTGCCGTCCGCAGCCTACTTTCTCTCAAGCATTACGGGTTGCGCCATTCTCGTGACACTTCGGAGTTTCCTAGACTGTCTTTATATTATGGCCAATGTGTTATCTGGACTTTCCCAGGGCTTCTAGAAACCATAGAACTTTTTGCCAAAAACCAACTTTCTTCGGGGTAATACCATCGAGATTGGCTTGCGTAGGTATTAATTCGAGTAAAGAATCTAGTTTTGATTTGTAGTCAATATCGAGTTTGAGAGGACTGGCTTTTGTTTCGATGCGCGATACAAATAAGGGTATGAGTTTTTTAAGTTTAATGGCTACTATAGGCCAGTTGGTGATACTACGCCTGTTTTGATTAAGCCTATCTTCATAACACGTAGATAAGAATTTATTTATCTCAGTTTTATTTTTTCGGCATTCCT
>SFNZ01000062.1 GCA_004552615.1 Bacteroidales bacterium
GAATGCAACCGCGACACCTCTTGCCACTGCAGGAATCATCGGCTCATTCGCAGCATCCAACTGGGGCTCCGACGTCCTGATGACATTCGACGAGAGCACTCTCAGCTACTCTGCAGAGGTTGAGTTCGCAGCCGGAAACGAGTGGAAATTCCGCTTCAACGGGGATTGGGGATACAATCTCGGCCTGTCTGACGGAGTCCTCATCCACGACGGGGACAACATCAAGGTGGAAACTGCCGGAACCTATGTCATCACTCTTGACATGGCTCACGGAAGCACTCCTTCATTCACCTGCACGCTCAAATAATACGGCATAATGCCGACTATAGGATAGAGGGACCTGACCGTCCCTCTATTCGCTAATTTAAATCAAGTTTCGCTGTTGCGAATTCTGGCATCAAAAGCAGTTGTTTCGCTCCGCGAAACTTGAGTAATTTTATAAACCACCTTCTGATTATGAGAAGAATTCTGTTGTATTGCATTGCGGCTTTTGCCTCTTTTTCCGTACTCTCCTGCGAACCTGAAAAGGTGAAGGGAAGCACACCTGACACCCCGACAGGACCGGACGTCCCGATTGTTGGACCCGGTGAAACCGTTTCTCCTGACCCTGCATCAGGTATAAGCGTGGATCCTGCAGTCCCTGACGCCGACAAGTCCTGCACGATAAGATTCAGGCCGGGCACGGCATCCCCTCTCTATGGGAACAAGGGAGACCTCTATGCCCATCTCGGAATCATTGTCCCGGGAGACGACAGGACAGACTGGAGCTTCGTGCCATATCAGTGGACTGAGAACAATGACAGGTGCAAGTTCAAATCCACAGGTTCCAACGAATGGGAACTCGAACTGACGCCATCCATAAGGGAATTCTTCAAAAGCGGCGAGACCCCTCTCGGACTCCTCGCAATACTCGTCAGAAGCGCCGACGGGGAGCTCAAGAGCGGAGACGACCAGTTCTGCACTATCACTGACAACAAGTACCAGGCGGAGGAATTCGTCCCTGACCCGGTGGAGGAAGCCTCGATGCCGGCTGGAGCGAAATACGGAATCAATTACAATTCAGACGGTTCCGTGACATTCGTCCTGTACGAGAAAAACAAGGGCGGAAACCATTACAAATATTGCTACATCGTCGGTGACTGGAACGGATGGACCAGAGTTCCGGAAGGAGCCATGAAACGCGACGAATCTGCAGGTTGCTGGTGGATAACCCTCAGCGGATTCGACCGTAATACGGAATACAGATTCCAGTACAGGCTCGGTACCGATTCAGGCTCCGACATCCGTGTCAGCGACCCTTACACCGAGATTGTTTACGACCAGTGGAACGACCAGTACATCCCTGGCACAAGGGAATTCCCGGATGGTGCCAAGGCCCTGATTTCGGCATTCCAGATAAACAGGCCGTCATACTCATGGAAGAACGACGGCTTCAAGATCGCCGACCGCAACAACCTCGTGATTTACGAGATGCACCTGAGGGATTTCACTGAATCACAGAACCTTGCAGGAGCCAAAGCCAGACTCGACTACATCCAGGGTCTCGGAGTCAATGCGATAGAGCTGATGCCTGTCCAGGAATTCGACGGGAACAACAGCTGGGGCTACAATCCGAACCATTATTTCGCCCTCGACAAGTATTACGGAACGAGGGAGCAGTACAAAGAATTCATAGACGAGTGCCACGGAAGAGGTATCGCAGTGATATTCGACGTGGTGTACAACCATGCGACCGGAGCCCACACCTGGGCCAAGATGTACTGGGATTCCGCCAACGAGAGGACAGCTGCATCCAACCCTTGGTTCAATGCCATTGCCACACATCCATACAACGTATATCACGACTTCAACCACGAGAACACGATGGTGAAGGACATGGTCAAGGGAAGCCTCCAGTATCTGCTGAAAGAATACAAGGTGGACGGATTCAGGTTCGACCTCACGAAAGGATTCACCCAGAACAACAGCGGCTCAGACGTTGCCGCATGGGGACATTACGATGCATCGAGGGTCGCCATCCTGAAAGACTATGCTGACGCCGTATGGGAAGTGAACAGCGACGCTGCAGTGATATTCGAGCATCTCTCCGACTGGGACGAGGAGAAAGTCCTCGCCGAATACGGAATCCAGCTTTGGAGGAACTGCAACGGTGCCTACCGTACAGCCGCTTCCGGAAGCAATGCCGATTTCAGCAACATGTATTCGACCGCCCCGTTCGGAGGTTTCGTGGGCTATATGGAAAGCCACGACGAGGAGAGGCTCTGCTACGGCCTTACAGAGGACGCATCCTCAATAACATGGGGCATCTGCGGGACCCTCACGAACTGGGGAGCAACAGCTTCCGACAAGGACATTTCCATGACTGCAGACGACGTGTTCTACGTGGCGAGGAACGTGACATTCAAGGCAAGCGACATGTTCAAGATCCGCGGCAACGGGGAATGGAACGACGCCTACAATTACGGAGCTTCCGCCAAGGGATACAAACTGCCTCTCAACACCCAGTACACCATGACTCTCGGCTCGTCATCACAGGACATGGCAGTGCCTGCAGCAGGAACATACGACGTATATTTCTGCCCTGAGGTCAAGGGAGTATGGCTTATGGAGACCGGGAAACGCCCTGATGCTCCGCAGGTGAGCGGCAGCGCTGACAAACTCGGTACTGCAATGCGCCGTGCAGGCTGCGATGCGGCATTCTTCCTGCTCGTGCCGGGACCGAAGATGATATGGCAGTTCGGAGAAATCGGCTATGACTATTCCATCAATTACAATGAACGGACCGGTGAGAAACCTGTCGTCACGGACGTATATCTCGCTGTCCCTGAGAGGAAAGCCCTTTATGACACCTATGCCGGCCTGCTCGGGTTCAGGAACGCCAATCCGGAATTCTTCACCAAGGACGCGGACTTCAGGTGGCAGGTGACTACGGCATATTACCCCGGGAAATACATCTACGGTTCGACCGGAGGAAAACATTTCGCCGTGGCCGGTAATTTCGGCAAAGGCTCACAGACCATCACGGTAGACCCTCCTGTGGACGGACCTTTCCACAACTGGTTCGACAGCACGGAGACATACTCCGGAGACAAATTCGACATTGTGCTGAAGGAAGGCGAGTGGAAACTGCTCGTGGATTTCTGAAACTAAAACCATAATTCAATGAATACAAACTACATTATACTGTTCGCCGCCATTGCGGGCACATTGATGTCCGTATCCTGCTCGCAGGAAAAGGCGGAGCCGGCTCATCCGGAATGGGCCTATGACGCGGTCATTTACGAGATGAACGTAAGGCAATACACTACGGAAGGGACTCTCGCGGCCGCCGCACAGCATCTGCCGAGGCTCAAGGAACTCGGAACTGACGTAGTATGGCTTATGCCAATCTACCCTATCGGGGTCAAGGAGCGCAAAGGTACGCTCGGCTCTTATTACGCAATCTCGGACTATTGTGACGTGAACCCGGAATTCGGCACTCTCGCGGACTTTGACGCGTTTCTGGACGAGGCCCACAAGGAGGGCCTGAAGGTGATTCTCGACTGGGTCGCCAACCACACCTCCCCGGACGCGAAATGGATTGACGGAAAGCCACTTGACTGGTATGAGAGGGATTCTCTCGGCAATACCATCGTGCAGTATGACTGGACTGACATCGCAGCCCTCAACTATGACAATGAGGATATGCGCCACGAGATGCGCGAGTCCATGCGATTCTGGCTGGACAGGGGCATCGACGGATTCCGCTGCGACATGGCCTGCGAAGTGCCCATGGACTTCTGGAAAGGCACCATAGACAGCCTCAGGAACGAATTCGGACACATCTATATGCTCGCCGAGGGCGAGGACCCGCAGCTCCACGAGGCAGGATTCGACGCATCCTATTCCTGGGAGTTGCATCACATGCTGAATGCCATCGCTCAGGGCAGGTCCAATGCCGATTCGCTGAGGAATTATCTTTCCCGCAACGTCGAAAGATTCGGTGAAGACGCATTCCGCCTGATGTTCACTTCCAACCACGACGAGAACTCCTGGGCAGGTACCGAGTTCGAGAGGATGGGAGACGCAGCAGAGGTGATGGCAGCCCTGACTTTCACATTGCCGCAGGGCCAGCCTCTCATCTACACCGGACAGGAAGTCGGTTTCGACCACAGGTTCCTCTTCTTCGAGAAAGATCCGATCAGCGGATGGGACGAGAACGGACACACTTCGACATACAGGGAACTCTGCGCTCTCCGTCACTCACGCCCGGCATTGAGGCCTGGCAAGGAAGGCTCGTACGAGATTCTCTCCTCCGGAACGGAAAGCGTGGATGACAATGTATTGGCTTTCAGGAGGATGAACTGCAATGACACCGTCACGGTGATTGCAAATCTCTCGGCCCTGCCGGTGGAAGCATCCGTCCTGACAACTGCCGGGGAGGAGATTCAGTTCTCCCTCGGCGCATGGGAATATAAGGTGAAATGAATTAAATTTGCACTAATATGAAACATCATCACATTATGGCATTAGCAATATCAGCTGCCTGCGCTATGGCATGTTCCGGGCCGCAGTTCAATCCGGAATCCATAGCAGATGCTGACTTACAGCAAGTTACACGAGTAGAACCGCTTTCATGGTGGACCGGGATGAAGACCCCTCTCCAGATTCTGGTACAGGGTCCGGAGATTTCCGGATATGAGGTCTCGATAGAAGGAGGCAAGGGAGTCAAGGCTACCGGCATCCACAAGGCCGACAGCCCTAACTACCTCTTCATTGACGTGAAAATCGAAGCATCGGCCCAGCCGGGCACATATTACATCGTGTTCAGCAGGGAGGGACAGGCCGAATTCAAATATCCTTACCTCATAGAAGCCCGCCAGGAAGGCTCCGCAGAAAGGAAGAGCTTCACTACGGCCGACATGATTTATCTCATTATGCCGGACCGTTTCGTGGACGGGGACGAGAGCCTGGACGCTGTTCCGCGCAATATGGAAAGCGTTGACAAGGAGGCATTCTTCGGACGTCACGGCGGTGACATCGCCGGAATCCGAAGCCAACTCGATTACCTCGCAGACCTCGGAGTGACCGCCATTTGGAACACCCCTCTCCTGGAGGACAACGAGCCGCATTCCTCATACCACGGATATGCCTGCTCCGACTACTACCACATCGACCGCCGTTTCGGTTCCAACGAGGACTACCGCAGCCTTGTGGCTGACTGCCACGCGAAAGGCATAAAGATGATAATGGACATTGTCACAAACCATTGCGGCGCAGCTCACTGGTGGATGGCAGACCTGCCGTTCAACGACTGGGTTCACGTTTGGCCTGAATATACCCACAGCAACTGCGCTTTCTCCGCACAGAACGACCCTTATTGCTCCGACCTGGACAAGACCAACATGGAAGGCGGATGGTTCGACACCTCGATGCCTGACATGAACCTCGACAATCCTTTCGTGCTCCAGTATTTCAAGCAGTGGGCCGTATGGTGGATTGAATATGCCGGTCTCGACGGACTCCGCGTGGACACATATCCTTACAATGAGAAATATCCTATGAGCGAGTGGTGCAAGAGCGTCCGCACAGAGTATCCGTACATCAATATTGTCGGTGAAGTATGGACCTGCAACGTGCCTCAGCTCGCATACTGGCAGGGAGGCAATCCGAACAAGGACGGGTTCAACAGCAACCTCCCTTGCATCATGGACTTCCCTCTCCAGGCTGCCATCTGCCAGGGCATGCCTCGTGACACCGTACATTGGGACGAGGGCATGGTCAAGATATACGACGCCGTGGCCAACGACCTGTATTACCACGACATGTCGAACATGATGATTTTCCCTGGCAACCACGACACCGACCGCATCGCAGACGTGCTGAACCACAGCGTTCCGCGCCAGAAAATCGTCATGGCATTGATGGCCACTCTCAGGGGAATACCCCAGATTTTCTATGCAGACGAGCTGATGGGCGTATCCCGCGACCGCAGCCAGGGTCACGGAGGTCTCCGCATCGACTTCCCTCTCGACTGGCAGGAAGATCCGGTGGCAGTGGAAGTCCACGACTACACCAAGGCCCTGTTCAACTGGCGCAAGACAGCTACCGCCGTGCACAACGGCAACACGATTCATTTCCTCCGCAGGGACAATACTTACGCATATTTCCGTTACAATGAGGATGAGGTGGTGTTCGTGTTCGTGAACAATTCCCGCAGGAACGAGATTGTCCCTTGGGCCGACTATGCTGAATTCACTGCAGCCGGGGCAACCCGCAGAGGGGCTGGGTCTCCGGCTCTTGTCAGCGGACAGAATGTAGTCACGGGTGAGGCGGTTGACTTCACGGCTCCGGTGAAAGTCAGCCCGAGAAGCGCATTGGTAGTGGATTTCAAATTAAAATAATGATATGAGACTCAGACAATTGATTATAGCTGCGATGGCAGCCCTCACGGCCTGCTCCCAGGCTGATGTACTGACCGGAACCCTGACTGAGAAGGCTTCCCTCAGTTCTCCGGACGGAAACCTCAACATGAAGTTCTGCATTTCGGAAAAGGGAGAACCTGTGTACAGCCTGAACTTCGGTGACAAGGAAGTTATCCTTCCGAGCCGCCTCGGATACGAGTTCAGGGGCGTGCTCAAGGCCCAGAAAATCGTCTTCGGGGAGAATGACATACAGAAGGTGGACGACGAGCCATGCTGGTCATTCCGCGACGGATTTGCCGTGGAGAGCATTGACACCTGCTCCTTCGACGAGACCTGGAATCCTGTATGGGGCGAGGAATCAGAGATACGCAACCATTACAACGAACTGGCAGTCAATCTGGTACATACTTCTTCCGACAAGAGGATGACTATCCGTTTCAGGCTCTTCGACGACGGTCTGGGATTCCGCTACGAATTCCCGGAGCAGAAGAACATGGCCTATTTCGTGATCAAGGACGAACTGACCGAGTTCGCCATGGCAGGGGACAATGAGGCCATCTGGATTCCTGCCGACTACGACACCCAGGAATACGAATATACCAAATGCCGCCTGTCCGAAATCAAGGGCATATACGAGACTGTGTTCTGCGGAAACTCTTCCCAGACCCCGTTCTCCAAGACCGGAGTCCAGACTTCCCTCCAGATGAAGACTGACGACGGGCTCTATGTGAACATCCATGAGGCCGGGCTGGTGAACTACTCCTGCATGCACCTCGTGCTCGACCCGAAGACATTGACCTTCACCTCTGCCCTCACGCCTGACGCTCAGGGATGGAAAGGCCGCATGCAGACCCCTTGCAAGAGCCCGTGGAGGACAATCCAGGTAGTGGACGACGCCTGCAAGCAGCTGGAATCCAGACTCGTGCTGAACCTCAACGAGCCTTGCGCATACGAGGACGTATCCTGGATTCATCCAACTAAATATGTGGGCGTATGGTGGGAAATGATCAGCGGGAAAGGCTCCTGGTCATATACCGACGAATGTCCTTCAGTTCATCTCGGCGAGACTGATTTCAGCAAATGCAAGCCGAACGGCACGCACAGCGCGAACAATGAGAATGTCCGCCGCTACATTGACTTCGCCGCAGAGCACGGTTTCGACCAGGTTCTCGTGGAAGGCTGGAACATCGGCTGGGAAGACTGGGCCAACTGCAACAAGGATTATGTCTTCGACTTCGTCACCCCATATCCTGACTTTGACATCAAGGCCCTGAACGACTATGCCCATTCGAAGGGCGTGAAGCTGCTCATGCACCATGAAACCTCCTCATCCGTAAGGAATTACGAGAGGCACATGGAAGCCGCATACAACCTTATGAACCAATATGGCTACGATGCAGTGAAGAGCGGATACGTGGGCGACATCCTTCCTTTCGGGGAGCATCATTACGGACAGTGGATGAACAACCACTATCTCTACGCCGTGACCGAGGCAGGAAGGCATCATATCATGGTCAATGCCCATGAGGCTGTTCGTCCTACCGGCCTGTGCAGGACATATCCTAACCTCGTTGGCAACGAGTCCGCAAGAGGAACCGAGTACCAGGCATTCGGAGGCACACAGCCTATGCACGTGACCGTGCTGCCTTTCACGAGGCTGAACGGAGGTCCTATGGACTTCACCCCGGGCATTTTCGAGATGGACCTGGGGAAGGTGACAGGAGGCAAGAACAACAGCCATGTCAATGCCACCATCGCCAACCAGCTCGGCCTCTACCTGACCATGTACTCCCCTCTCCAGATGGCAGCGGATTTCCCGGAGCACTATGAGAAGTTCATGGATGCATTCCAGTTCATCAAGAACGTGGAAGTGGACTGGGAGCGAAGCAAATATCTTCTGGCAGAGCCGGGCGACTACATCGTGGTGGCTCGCAAAGGCAAGAAGACCGGCAAATGGTTCGCCGGCGGCGTTACCGACGAGGAGAAGAGAACCCTCGACGTTCCACTGTATTTCCTCGATGCCGGGAAACAGTATGAGGCCGTCATCTACGCGGATGCTGAAGATGCTGACTATCAGACCAATCCTCAGGCTTATGTCATCTCGGCCAGGACAGTGACGTCATCTGACGTGCTGACCATGACGATGGCCCGCGGCGGCGGATTCGCAATCGAATTCAATGAAATCTAATCCATAATTTTATGAAACACCCTGTCATAACCCTCATAGCAGCCTGCATTTGCGGATTCACGGCAGCCATGTCCTGCAGCGTGAAACCGGAAGGCGGCAGAACCGTACTTTTCGAAAGCGGCAACAAGGACAGCATCCCGTACAGGATTCCGGCAATCGCTGCTCTACCGGACGGCAGCCTGCTGGCCCTCACAGACTACAGGCACTGCCGACTGGACATCGGGTTCGGCAGGGTGGACATTCACGCCCGCCGTTCCCCTGACTCAGGCAGATCCTGGGGCGGGGAGACGGTCGTGATTGAAGGCAGCGGCACAGAAGGCGCAACGGACTGCGGTTTCGGTGACCCTGCGATTGTTGCGGACAGGGAGTCCGGAGAGATATTGGTAATGCTGGTATGCGGCCAGACCGTGTATTGGAAGGCCGAGACTAACCGGAAGAATCCCAACAGGATAGCCTGCATCAGGAGTTCGGACGGAGGAAAAACCTGGAGCGACTGGGAGGAGAAGACTGAGGACATTTATTCCCTGTTCGACGAATGCCGGGATGGCTGTGTGGAAAGCTGCTTCATCGGCTCCGGCAGGATTTTCCAGAGCCGGCAGGTCAAGGCCGGAAGTCATTACAGGATATATGCCGCGATGTGCGCCAGGCCTAACGGAAACAGGGTCATCTACAGCGACGACCTCGGCCAGACCTGGAAAGCGCTCGGAGGCGCTGACCAATTGCCTGCCTTGTACGGCAACGAGCCTAAATGCGAGGAACTCCCTGACGGACGTGTCCTGCTGAGCAGCAGGGCTGAAGGCGGAAGAATCTTCAATATTTTCGATTTCACGGACATCGTGTCAGGAGAGGGCACGTGGGGCAAGCCTGCATTCTCATGCGCGGAAAACAACGGGTGCGCCGCATTGGAGAATTCCTGCAACGGGGAGATTCTCATTATCCCGGCCGTGCGCAAGGCCGACAAGGCCGAAGTGCTCATCGCCCTGCAGTCAGTGCCTCTCGGACCGGGCCGTACCAATGTAGGAATATATTACAGGGAGATTCCTGAAGACGTTCAGGGCATCACCCCGAAGTCTTTCGCATCCGGCTGGAGCACTCCTTATCAGGTATCCGCTGACGAATCCGCCTACTCCACCATGGTTCCCCTGAAAAACGGCTCCATCGGCTTCTATTTCGAGGAGACCCTCAAGGACTCCGGCACCGGCTACGACATGGTCTACACCGAACTCTCCCTTGAAACCATCACAGGCGGGCTCTACGGGCCCAGGCGCTGACGTGGGAAGAAGGCGTAAAAAAGACTAAACCCGAATGTTTCAGAAGTCCATAATTTGTTTGCGATATGGTAAAGAGTAAATTAATACTATCTGCCTTAGCTGCAATGTCTTTAATGGCTTGCAATAAAAGCACTTCCGCACCTGATAAACCGATAGTTGAGTATATCTATTGGGGAGAAGAGATTATATACAATGATTCGTCCAATGATATCAAAGTCTCCATCACCGACCAGAATGACGATGTACTGGAGTGGAATCTGCCGTCATCAGCAAAGGACACATTATTGATGCCTAACGACTCATATTTTATTTGCATTGATGTATGCAAGAAAGTCGCCATCACAGATGGTGACAACCAGGTGGTTCTGGAGAAAGGGAAAAGCGAGTGGTTCGAGAGTTATGAATATGAGGAAAAGGATTATTGGATCACGATAGATGGCAAGCGATATCTCGAGGAGAGGAAATGGCCGACCTACATATACCACATTGACGATGCCCTGCTTGGCATTGCCGGGAAGAAATAACGGCTGTCTCCGGAAGTGATATGGCAACCACCCGGGTTTTCAGTACAAGAATCCGAACATCCAAAGAGGAATCCGGTTGCCATATCCTACTTCGGTATCATATACGGCAAGAAAACTGTCAGGCACATCTGCTATCTGGTCAAAGGTCTTTCTACGGCCTCCTACCTCAAACAAATACCGGCCATCGATAAGGAAATCGCCTTGCTTAGGATATGTCACATCATGACCTGCCCGCACCTGGTTGAGAAAGAACGTTTCCCGTTCATTTCCTTTATCCACTGAAGGGCAAAGGACGTGCATCAGATTCGGATTCCCAAGATATATCTTGTCAGGCTTCGCAAGA
>SFNZ01000010.1 GCA_004552615.1 Bacteroidales bacterium
AGGATCAGCGGCAAGGCCCGCATTGCCTCAGGTGCTGGGTACATCATAGCGCTTGCAGGGCCGATGGTTTTGTCAATGGTAATGTACTATAATTATTCCGAGACGCCTTCGGGGGAATTGAAAGCCGCAGTGCTGCAGCCGGATTTCGACCCATACCAGAAGTTCCAGTCGCTTGACCAGAAGACCCAGAACAGAATTCTGGAAGAGCTGATGACCAAGTCGCTTAAAAAATGTGACACATCGGAAATGGTCCTGGTCGTGGCTCCTGAGACGTTCACCGGGGACATGGAGCTTGAGGGAAACGCTATTTACAGCAGTACATTGGCAGATTTCATTTCCTTCCTTCGGGAGCATCATTCAGCGAACCTGCTTTTCGGAGCGTCGGTACAGGAGAATATTTTTTCTCCGAAACGTCCTTCCGAAACTGCGCGTAATCGCGGGAACGGCCGGTGGGTACAGCCGAGGAACTCCGCCCTGATTGTGGACAGTACGGGAGCACCGCAGATTTACCACAAGTCGAAACTGGTCGTAGGCGTGGAGATGACTCCTTATCCTGCATTTTTCAGGAGAATAGATGACTTGCTCGGCGGTGTGATGGGACGATGCACCGGACAGGACGAGGTATCCCTGCTTCATTGTGTCCAGAGGGATACTGCCGGAAGGGTCGTTAGGGCTGTGCCTGTGGGCTGTGCAATCTGTTACGAATCTGTGTATCCGGAGCATTGTGCGGAATATGTGCGCAAAGGGGCCAAGGTCCTGGCTGTCATCACGAACGATGCGTGGTGGGGAAACACTCCGGGCTACAGGCAACATTTGAGTTATGCTTCCCTGAGGGCGATCGAGACCAGACGATATATTGCCCGGAGCGCCAACACTGGCATATCCGCATTTATCAACAGCCGCGGTGACATAATGTCTGAAACCGAGTGGTGGGAAACGAGTTATTTGGTGTCTGACATAAGGCTGCGCAATGACCAGACTTTCTTTGTCCGCTATGGGGACATCATCGGCCGGGTCTGCACGTTCATGGCCCTGATGCTCCTCCTCGGGGTGGCCGTCCGGGCTTTTGTCAGAAGGCGGGAAGGGATTTAGTGGGTACTTGACGTAACGGGCAGCACGGCCTTGACGGGAAACACTTGACTTTCCAGGCAACATGGACTTGATTGTCACAGGCGGGGTCGCGCAGGAATGGGATGCTGCGCACTGAAAGATGGCAATGGTTAACGAAGAGAATGTACAGTCTGCGGCTATTCGGGCAAATCATCGCGCGAGCAAAAACCGCCCCTGTGACGTAGAACGGTGTTTTCCCCGGCAGATGAGGTCAATTTGGTCTCATCGCGCGAGCAAATCATGGCTATATTGCACAGATCGAGGATTATCTCGCGCGATGATTTGCTCGTAGTTTCTGCAGAATCTCCGTCCACCGTTCTATCCGTGAGAACCGGGTTTTCCGGCCGGACTGCTGAAATTACCCCTTTGTCCGTGAGACATTGCTTTATTCCGGACATTTTCCGATAAGCCAAATGCCACTCAAAGGACAATGCGGCATTATGCGGCAGAGCAGTATCGCATTTCTCCGGACCAGGCCCTCCCAAGCAGAGCTTGGGGGATTAACCAGGCGTCATCAGACGCCGCGCGGAGAACAACGAAGCGCCGGCCTTGTGCCGATGGTGTGCACGCAGCGCCGATCGCCCCCTTGAAAAGGGGGTCGGGGGGATTGAGGAGGCGTCATCAGACGCCGCGCGGAGAACAACGAAGCGCCGGCCTTGTGCTGATGGTGTGCACGCAGCGCCGATCGCCCCCTTGAAAAGGGGGTCGGGGGGATTGAGGAGTCCCGAAGCGAAGCACAAATAAAACGGCGGAGTAAAAACCCCGCCGTTTTATTTGTGCGAGCGAAGGGACTCGAACCCATACGCACAAAGGCACCAGATCCTAAGTCTGGCTTGGCTACCAATTACAACACGCTCGCATAAACCTTCCGGAAAGCCCCAAACTTGAGCCCATCATCAATAACGGCCTTTGGAAGCTGCCGATATTTGTATCCGAAAGGAGTACAAAGGTAGTAATATTATTTGAAAATTCCTAAATTTGCTTCAATTTGAGGAATCAGGGCACGCCGTGAAACTATTGCAGTCCACACACAAAAAAAGGACATCGGCACAGCTGACGATTGATATGAATACCAATGAGTGGGAGCATGACAGAGGACAAATATTCAGGATGGAAAGCCGCGCTGGCTGCGGTCAGGGATGCGAATAATGACGCGGCATGGGCGATGTCGGAATTCATCAACGAATCCCCCTGCGCCATAACCCCTGCATTGCTCCGGGAAATGAATTCAGGTATGGAGCTCCCGGAAGAACTGCTCTATGCCGTCCTGATGGCAGGAATGGCCGGAATCCCTCCTGAAGACACGGACCTTACCACATATTTCATCGAATCGGTGAAATGCCTAGAGGCAGACCGATACAGGGAGGATTCCTACCTCCGGACAATCGTTTTCCCGGAAACCTCATCCGGAAACTGGCGTCTAACACACTATGCCTACAAACCATACGAGGCTTTCGTCAGGGATGACATCCGGCACGGAGAAGGCAACAGGGAAATCCCCCTGACAGGCTATTTCAAGGAACGTTTCGTATATCCAGCCGTGGAACAGGACGGGCGTGAATGGATGGCCGTCAAGCCGAGCGAGATAGAGACGATGCGCGAGGCGTTAAACATGATATCCGGAGACATTGCCGTATTCGGGCTCGGACTGGGATATTTCGCATTCATGGCCTCGCAGAACCCTGCAGTCAAGACGATAGACATCATAGAGAAAGACATTGATGCCATCAAGTTGTTCACCACGCACATCCTGCCACAATTCCCGAACAGGCACAAAATCAGGGAAATCATCCATACCGACGCATTCGAATACATGGAGAAGAAAATGCAGCATCGCAACTACGGTTTTGCATTCATCGACCTGTGGCACGACGCCTCGGACGGTCTCCCCATGTACCTGAAAACCAAGCGGATGGAACATCTCAACCCCGAAGTGAAATTCCTCTACTGGGTGGAGAGAACCCTGTTGTCGGCATACAGATGGAGACTTTTCGACAGGATACTGGAAGAATCGGAATCGGCGGAGGAAGCGCTGGAGAAAATGTCCGACAAGTCATTGGCCCGACGGGCGGCCGCCGGTGAAGGAATCCGCGAAAATGATATTGAGGCAGACGCATCCGGTTCACAAATCATTGATTAATATTTGAATAATCATTATTATATTTGCAATGACACCGCTCAAGCCTGCCATATGGAACCGGCCAATCCGGATTGCGGATTGAAGAGCGGAAATACGAAAATATATCAACTAAATGAATATGAAACACAAACTGTTCTTCACACTGACGGCTGTCCTGGCCATTCTGCCGGGATGTACCGGCGGCAAAGATGCCGATGGGCTGAAAATGAGCCGCGAAGAAGCCAAGGCAATGGACTTTCTATACGGGTCGATGAGCATAGCCGACATCGGCGACTATGACAGCACCTACTTCCTCGGCAACGTGAGGACGGCGCTCAAGGCAAGGAAGGAAATGGACTGGGGCAGACAGGTGCCGGAGCAGCTGTTCATGCATTTCGTACTTCCTCCGAGAGTCAACAACGAGAGGCTGGACGACTTCAGGACAATGTATTACGACACCCTCAAGGCTCGCGTGGCAGGATTGTCCATGAAGGACGCCGCCCTGGAAATCAACCACTGGTGCCACGAGAAAGTCACCTACACCCCTTCTGACGCAAGGACTTCGTCACCACTCGCCTCCATGCTCAATGCCGAAGGACGCTGCGGCGAGGAATCCACATTCACAGTCGCTGCAATGAGGACCGTGGGCATTCCGGCAAGACAGGTCTATACCCCGAGATGGGCCCACACCGACGACAACCATGCATGGGTTGAAGTATGGACAGACGGAAAATGGTCTTTCCTCGGAGCCTGCGAACCTGAAGCGGCACTCAACATGGCATGGTTCAACGAACCGGCCGCAAGGGCAATGCTCATGCACACCCTGGTATTCGGAGACTACCACGGAGACGAGGACATAATCAGGAGGACACATTCCTTCACTGAGATAAATGTCATCGGAAACTACGTGAAGACAAGAAACAACATTGTTAGGATCATTGACGGCAACGGCAATCCTGTCAGCGGCGCGGCCATCAATTTCTGCATATACAACTACGGTGAATTCTACCCTGCAGTAACCCTGAAAAGCGGAGAGGACGGCACGGCATCACTTCATACAGGTCTCGGAGACATGCTCGTATGGGCTTACAAGGACGGATGCTTCGGCAAAGCCCTCCTGAGCGGAAACGGGGACAATGCCGGGGCAGAGCCGGAGTGCAGGGCCGATATCGCATTGACTCTCACGGACTCCGACCTAATCGCCGAGGACATTGACATCAATCCTCCGGCTCCGGGAAAGATTCCTGCAGAAGCTGACGAGGCAGCCGTGGAAGCCAACAAGCTGAGGCTCGCCGTGGAGGATTCCATAAGACTCGCATACAAGGCCACATTCGCAGGAGACATCCCAGACGCGAAAGGCAACTGGCGGGAAATCAAGGCATTCCTCGAATATGCAGAATCCTGCGGCCAGCGCGGCAGAGCCATGGACATTCTGGACAATATAAGCCGGAAGGATGTCAGGGACACTGACAGGAAGGTGCTCAAGGATGCCCTCGATTCAGCCCCTGTGCTCGCGGAAGGATATGACGGGAGCCTCTATGCAGCATACGTACTCTGCCCGAGAATCGGCGGAGAATTCCTCCAGCCATATCATGATGCAATCCGTGCCGCGCTTGTTCCTGAAACAGGCCAGAGCCCTGAACCTGAGGCAGTCATAGGATGGTGCGAGAAGAACATCGCCAATGCCGACAGCCTCAATCCGAGACGCCTTCAGGCCACTCCTGCCGGGACATTGAAGACACGCAAGGCAGACTCCAGGTCCAAGGACATATTCACTGTGGCGGCCCTCAGGACTTTCGGCATTCCGGCGAGGATAGACATACTCACAGGAAAGGCCCAGTACGTTTCACGCGAATCCGGGGAATGGCTCGGCATCGGCAAGGGGACCGGAACCGGTATTGCACCGTCAAAGGGGTGGATAACAATTCGTTACACTCCGGGAGAAGGCACTCTTGACAATCCTGAATACTATCGTCATTTCACAATCAGCCGTCTTGACGGAGGTGCCAGGCGCGTACTCGAATTCGAGGGCGGAGACGCCACAGAGCTCGGAGCTGACGCTTCGGCAAAATATTTCAGCAGGCCGTTCCAGCTCGAGACCGGAGCATATCTCCTCACGACCGGAAGCAGGATGGCGAGCGGAAAGGTTCTGGCAAGGATGGTCTCGTTCATCGTGGACGAAGGAAAGACAACCGATGTCAGCATGATAATGCGGCAGGCACCGGAAGACGTGGGAGTCATCGGCTCCATGGATGCAGAGAAGACATACACCCCGCATGAAAGTATAGGTGCAGCTGTCAGGGAAGGTGACCTGGACAAATCAATCCTCTCGACCACCGGAAGAGGCTATTTCCTGATCGTGGTGGCAGGTTCAGGTGACGAACCGACCAATCATGCCCTCAGGGACCTTGCAGGAATCAAGGACGTGCTCGCAGGATGGAACAGGCCGATATTGATACTCAGCTCTTCTGCAAGGGATGCCTCTACACTCAAGATGCCTGAAGGAGAAGGCGGACAATTCCTTGCGGACAATGCCCACTTCGGAATTGACAATGACAATGCCGTACGCACGATGATATGCGACGGCTGCCACAGCAAATCCTCCACCCTCCCGGTGGTGGCTCTCTGCGACAGCTTCGGCAGAATCGTGTATCTTTCAACGGGTTACAACACCTCACTCGGCATCCAGCTCAGGAACGTTATCGGAAAACTCTGAGTTACCTGCCCACCAGCAGGCTCACGATGTCCGAGCTGGTGCGCATGACAAGTCCGGGACCGGCAGACGGTTCATCGAACCCGAGTTCCGGAACATGATGAAGACATAGGTCAGGAACAGGCTTACGGGCAGTGGAATGAAATTCCGAAGCACCCGTAAGCCTTTCTATTTCAGCAATATTGGAAGGATTCACCCCGGAACCCGGCATTACGGTGATACGCCCGGCGGCCTGCCTGACAAGCCCGGCTATGAGAGGAGCGCCGTCGAGGGCTTTCGGTCTCTGTCCGGATGTAAGAAGATGATCGAATCCCATTGAAATAATCTGCTCCAGGGCCGTCTTCGGATCACGGCACACATCGAATGCCCGGTGGAAAGTAATGTTCATCCCGTCAGCCGCACTGACGAATGCACGGCAGGCTTCCATGTCTATGTCACCGTCCGGAGTGAGCACCCCGACGACGACTCCCGACACACCTGACATGCGGCAGAACGAAATATCCTCCAGCATTGTCCTGATTTCCGAAGGAGAATAACAGAAACACCCCTCTACGGAACGGATGAGGACATTCACGGCCAGTCCCTCATGGGTGCCGGCCTCCCTGACAGCCTCCCTAATAAGGCCGCATGACGGGGTCACTCCCCCGCCCCCGAGAGCAGAACATAATTCAATCCTGATGGCACCGCCCTTGCCGGCCTCATGCACGTCTTGAACTGAAGTGCAGCATACTTCTATCTTTCTCATATCATGAAAACGTTTCCAAAATTCCGGATTCTCATGCAAAAATACTCTTTTTTTGGACCTGACGCTTCATTTTTACATTGACTTTGCATATATTTACAAAGAAGTTCCGCATGCGCGGGAGAAAAAGTATTGAGACTATGAAGATGGGAAAGACTCCGGCATTGGACTCGGAGTACATCATTGACGGAGCAAAAATGGAATTCACGCCAAGGCAGCTGCTTGAGAGTGCCTCCGGCAAGGCATGCACGGCAGAAGCCGCAGGACAGATCGTGGACGAGAGCATTGACCCTTCACCCGCTGTCGGATTCTTCGACCTCGAGGCCATATCAGCAGTCAAGCACGCACTCGTGGCAGACAAGGACCGGCCGAGAAACATTCCTCTTGACTGTGCCGGCAGCATTTCGGTATCTGACGCCGCGAGATCGGTCGTGGATACGCTCTGGAAAGATGGACATTTCCGTATTGGAGACCTCGAGGCTCGTGTGGAATGGGTATGGAACGGAGAGCCGACAGGCAGTCTTGCGGCATTCTATTCCTCCGTGTCGGAAATTTGCAGCTATTTCGACATGCTGGGCATCAGGATTGACGGATACTCTATCTCCGGGAGTTCTTCCACAAACACAGTCCGTTTCAGGATGGGAGTTGCAGCCTCTGCCTCAGCAGCATCCGGTAATGGGCCTCTCGATATGGATGAAAACCAGGAACCAATATATGAAGTCCCTTTCAGGACACCTGACCCGCATATGCTCGAGACGCGCAAATGCCGGGAAACATTGGAGGGAAACAAAGGCAACTGGCTGATTTACATTCCTTTCGACACATGTAGCCACAGACTGGGAGGATCCCTTTTGTCGGAATTGTCCGGCATCCCGGGCGGAAAGGCTCCCGACATTCTTGACACGGATTATTTCATGGACTGCTATGAGGTGGTCAGGGAGTTCGTGGAAGACGGAATCATCCTGTCAGGCGTTACAGTGGGTGCAGGAGGCCTGATGGCCGCACTTGAGAGGATGGCTTCCGGCGGACACGGAATCGATGCGGACATAGAGAGCATCATGCAATCCTACAAGGAGAATGACACCGCGAAAATCCTGTTCTCGGAGATTCCCGGGGCAGTCATCGAGATACCTTCATCCGACTTCGACTACGTGGATGCCGAACTCCTGCTGCAGGACGTGGCCTATTACCCGATCGGGCATCCGGGTCCCGAAGGAGTCAGGGTGAACAGAGGAAGCAACAACAGCATTTCCGGTATCCTGCAGTCACTTATGGACGTGCAGGCAGCGGAAGGCGAAGACTGATAAAAACCACATTGCAATGACAGAGAAATATGCTAATGTCCCCGGCAAAGGCGGACAGGGGAAGCCGAAGATATTCGTTCTCGACACGAACATCATACTGCACGACTACAAGGCCATACGCAAATTCCAGGACAACGACATTGTCATCCCTATCGCCGTGATAGAGGAACTGGACAAATTCAAGAAAGGCAATGACGCCCTCAGCTTTAATGCCCGGGGTTTCATGCGCACCATCGACAGGCTTACGGAGGGCAAGATGTTCGGCAAGAACGGAGTCCCGGTAGGAAAAGGCCTCGGCAACATCAAGATAGAGCCGAATCACCCTTTCCCGGACAATATGAAGGACCTTTTCCACGACGATATCCAGGACCACAGAATCCTGTCAACTGCAATATGGGTGAGGGACAACAATCCTGACCGCTTCACAGCATTGGTAACCAAGGACATCAATCTCAGGATGAAGGCCAAAGCCGCCGGGATGGTTGCCCAGGACTATCTGACCGACAGGGTCGAGGAAAACCGTGTGGAGGATTCGCAGAAAGCCGTTCAGGTCATCGACAATCTGTCACCGGAACTGCTCCAGGAGCTCCGATACGGGCAGAACAATTCCATTGACTGGAAGGCAGTAGGCAAGAAAGAGCCTATGGCTAACCAGCTTTACAAGTTCAAATGGCCGGGAGACTGCGGGGAGGTGGTATGCGGCAGATATGACACCGATGCGGACAGGATAGTGCTCGTAAAGAGCAGGGAGGCTTACGGCATCAAGCCGAGGAATGACGAGCAGAAGTTCGCCCTCGATGCCTGCCTAAACAGGAAAATCCAGCTCGTATCCCTGACAGGAGGCGCCGGTACGGGCAAGACACTGCTTGCCCTCGCTGCAGCATTGGAGCAGGAAAAAGACTATGACCAGATAATATTGTCAAGGCCGACAGTGATTCTTGGAAACCAGGACATCGGATATCTGCCGGGAGACCAGAAGAACAAGATGACCCCGTTCCTCCAGCCGCTGATGGACAATCTGAATGTCATCAAGTCCCTTTACAGGCCGAGCAGCAAGGAATACCAGAAACTCGAAGGTCTCGTGAACAACGAGAAACTGCTCATAACCCCTCTCGCATATATCCGCGGAAGGAGTCTCGGCAATGCATATTTCATCATTGACGAAGCCCAGAACCTGACTCCGCACGAGATAAAGACCATCATCACGAGGGCCGGAGAAGGCACGAAAATGGTGTTCACGGGAGACATTTTCCAGATTGACCAGCCTTATCTGGACCAGTGGTCGAACGGACTCACCCATCTGGGCGAAAAGATGGCCGGCCAGAGACTCTTCGAGCACGTATTCCTCCGCAAGGGAGAACGCAGCGAACTGTCTGAAATCGCGTCGAAGCTGCTCTGACCGGAACCGGTTATTCTACATCATTTTCCTTTACACAGCGGATGCCGAATGCAAATGCAGGGTTGGCAGCCGTTTCCACGGACCAGCCGATTCCTGCGAATGCGAACGACCATCTGGCAGGGAATGCGTCGGAGACGAAATACTGGGCCTGTCCGATATTGGCCAAAGAGCTGTCCCACAGGAAGGTATTGCCTCCAAAACCCCTCGACAGTTCTCCTGAATAGCCGATACGTCCGGCATTGCCGCAAGGGAACCAGGACTTCTGTCCGTTGTACGTATAGTTCCACCCGATCGGATTGTCCACGCTGCCGACCGGCTCCATATTGGCCATGAACTCCGCAGTGGTCCCCCAGTCGGAACCTGCAGGTATCCTGTAGCCGTAAGGACAAGGATCCAGATTGGTCTTGAAGCGCTCGCGGTTCTTCCAGTTGGTCACCTTGCCGTACCACAGGCCGAGATAATTCCAGTCCCAAGGGGCGCTGCACCAGAGGCCGTCCTTCTGGTTGTCAACTCCGGTGAAGAACGTAAGCGGATGCTTGTCAGCCTCTTCCTGGCTCGGCATCTGGGCTCCGGACAACGTCCACTCGAAATCATGTGCAGGATTGATGACGGTATATTTCCTCGCCTCGTTGAAGACCTCGGATGCACCCCATTCATCAGCATAGCCGCCGAAAATCGGGGAAATCCTCGCATACTGGTACATGATGACACTCCAGGTCTTCGTGCCTTCCTCCTGGGTCGAGCCGGTAGCGCCTATCACCCTGTCCATGAAATAGGAATCGGCCGTGATCTGGACATCGGCAGGCCGGTCAGTGCACCAGATGAGCCATGACCAGACCACTGTACCTGAAGCATCGAATCCGGAAATCACCGCATTGCCCTCGTTGCCGAGGGTGCGGAACCTGACCACTCCGTCAATCAGTTCCACTTCGGAAATGATGTTCTGTTCCTTGGCGAATGTCTCCTCGCTCGTAGCCCATATCCAGTCGGCCGAGGCAATCTCTATCGGGGTCCCGTCCACTTTTTTCGGCACGAAACCGTAATAGCCGCCATCAGTGATGATATAAGTATTGGCAGGATTGTCAAGTTCAGTCCACGGCTCGGCGTACACCTCGAAAGAGGCCTCATCGGACACATATCCGCGCGAGATGCTCACCGCAGCAGCCTTTATCGTATATGAAGAATTCCAGTCGAGTCCGGATACGCTGACCCGGGCCGTTCCGTTGACCGGGACCTCAGTACCATTGAAAAGAATATTCTCGGCCGGCAGGCCTTCCACCGCTTCATCGGACCTTGAAAGCAGATAGGCACAGGTAATGGCGTCAGACGATACTATGTCGAAGCTCATGGAGTTGGCCTGGACCTGTACGTTCTCGACCCTGACCTGAGGCATGACCTGAACCTGCTCCTCTTCGGCACAACCGGACAGGAGACATGCGGCAAAAACGGAAAGCGTCAGCATTGATTCTTTGTTGAGCATATGAATATATTCAAATAATTTCCTAACCAATATCAAAAACTATAACCTATTCCTGCAGAGAAGGAATTCTTCATCGGTCCCTTTGACCAGTTCCATGAGAGGTCCAGGGTGAAACCGCAGAAACGGATTCCTGCACCGGCCGAGACATATCCCGGTATTCCGGTTCCCTCGCCGCAGAAATGCCCTCCTGCACGGAGGAAATAATGACCGTCGTAACCATATTCGACACCTGCCCCGAAATTGAACACGGCAGGATTAAAATACATTCCCGCATCCACTGCGGCGACGAACGAATTCTTTCCGCAAGTCCAGTTGCCGTCCGCAGACAGGGCGATATTTGCTGGTAGCCCGAAAGAATCACCTTCATCAGATTTGACAGGGATTCCTAGATTCCTTCCATGGAGGGATATACCCACATTTCCCGGAAGCTGGTACCTTACCTGTACATCGGCAAAACCTGTCCTGAGCACTTCCCTCTCCCCGTCAATCTCAGGATAAGGGGCGCTCTGTGCATAATTAAGTGTCACGCCAGCAGAGAGTCCCATTCCGCTTTTCCAGGAAAATCCGGCACCTGCCCTGAAATCGAACGGCTGGCAGTCTCCGATGACAGCACCGATACCGTCAGTCACATCATAACGTTTCCCGAACTCTCCGAGAAAGCCGAAAGTCACTGCGAAACGGTCATCTATCCTGTACACGGCACCTGCAGAAATCAGGTCTGAAGACGTTGCCGTCGGCTGGAAAAGTCCGTAAGAGGCAGCCACTGACAATGTCCCGGCACCGTCAACGGCTCCTGCCACCGAGCCGAAATGAGCATAGGCCCCGTTCCTTGAAGTCCCTCCCATCGCCATGGATACCGGGTCGGGATTCAGGTTCAGGAACTGCATCGCGGCCAGGGAGGATACCTCCTGGGCAGATGTGCTGAGAATAGTGGCAACCGGCAGGATCGCCGTGAGAAAATATCTGATTTTCATTGTGTTCTACTTTTTGGAAAATGATGATTTATATTCCCCGCCGGCTGATTTGAGCACGACTGTGTAATTCCCCGGAGCGGCACTGCGCATATCCATCCGCAGAGGTTCGTTGAGAGAGATGCTGACATCCCCTGCCGAATACACCTCAGACCCGGTAGCCGAGAGAATCCTGACAGAACCTTTGAACGGCTGCCCTGTCCTCACATTGACGAAGTCCACTACAGGATTCGGATATACGTCCACAGGCCTCGACGGATCACGCACAACGACCCCGAATTCTGCAGTCACGCTCTCGCCCCTCGAGTCGGACACCACGAGCCTTACGGCAGTGGAGCCTGTACGCAGTCCGCGGAAGATGATGTTCCCGTCCGAGAAACTTATCTCCAGGACTCTCCTGTCAGCTATGACAGGGGTCACGAAAAGCGGTTCCCCGTCAGGGTCCGAGAAATAATCCCCTGCCTTCAGCACCACTTCATCTCCCGGCCCGTTGACCGCCACGGAGGCAATCTCCCTGGTGATGACAGGAGGATTGTTCGGGAGCACCGTGAAACTGAACGTGGTCTGGCCCATCGCCCCGTATTCATCCATCGCCCTGATTATGCATGAGTTAAGTCCTTCTGGTGCGGATGCAGCGTGAATCGTCAGCACACCCTGCTGGGCCTGGTCATCGTATGAGAACGAGAGGCTTGACTGGTTTCCTTCGAGGAACAATGTCACGGAATGCCCGTCCGGATCCACTGCCCTGAACGTCACGTCCACGTCCTCCCAGGCCTTTACGGTAAGATTCTTCACATCACAGACTACTGAAGGGGCTGTATTGGAACCGGTAGTGACGAAATCCACCGGAGACAGGGATGACTCGTTCCTCGCAAAATCGGAAGCCGATACGGCGCAATAATATCCGGCATTGAATTCCAGGGCCCTGACTGTGAAACGGACCTTCCCCGGAGATACCTCCTCCAGTTCATTGACATCGAACTGAACCTTGATGGCCCTGCTCTTTGATGCAGCAGTGAACTGATTGCGGCTGTAATAGACGTTCATATATCTCGCCTTCGACGCACCTCCGTCATCGGAAGGCACGACGGCTTCATATACAATAGTATTGGACCTGGTCCTGACCGAGAACTCCGTGACAGGCTGGGGCGGTTCGAGATTGAGGGTGGACAATGCCAGCTCGGCATCCACCATCCCGACTCCGAGTTTCCCCTGCATGGAAGGATTGAACTGATATATGGAAGGGTCTGTTCCCCTTAACAGGCTCTCTTTCAGGTCATTGCAGGTATATCCTTCACCTCCGGCAGCAGAAAGCACCAGGGCGGCGATTCCTGACACATGAGGACAGGCCATCGAGGTTCCCTGGAATCCGCCGTACTTGGAATCAGGCAATGTCGAATAGACGCCTCCGTTGTTGTAGGTCTGGTCTCCTCCCGGAGCACACACATCCACCCAGTCTCCGTAGTTCGAATAATATGCCACAGCCCCGTAAGGGCCTATTGCAGCCACAGACACAACCTTCTCATAAGCAGCAGGATAGGCCATGTCAACCGCATCATTTCCGGCGGCGAATATCACCAGTCCGCCCTTCATCAGACCCTTCTGGCTCCCGTCCGGGGCAAGTCCCGCTACATTGATGAAATAATCGATTCCGGCCTTCACTGACGGAGGGAGGGTCACCACATGCTGGGACTCCTCATATCCCCAACTGTTCTGTGCAATCAGGGCCCCGTTCTCGGCAGCATACTGGAAAGCCTTCTGGATGTCAGCTCCCATATTCGGATAATTCGGGTCTATCACCTGGAGCGACATCATTTTCACACCAGGAACGTCCGGCATGCGTCCTCCGGCCACTCCGCAGACACCGATGCCGTTGTTGTTCACTGCAGCCACTGTTCCTGCTACATGGGTGCCATGGTCCACAGGATTGATCTTGGCATTGTCCGTCACGAAATTGAATCCGTTCACGTCGTCCACGAATCCGTTGCCGTCATCATCCCTGCCGTTGCCGGCAATCTCGCCCTGGTTGACCCAGATATTCGGCTGAAGATCAGGATGCATGCAGTCCACTCCGCTGTCGATGACTGCCACGATGACATTCTCGTTTCCGAAAATTCCGTATTTGTCCCATGCCCTCTGGAGACCCATGTCCATTCCGGAGCGGAAGCCGAACTGCCCGGTATTCCAATAATGCCATTGATACTGTGTATAATACGGGTCATTCATGCTGACGCTCTGTTCCTTGAGACGATAGACCGGCTCCGCACTCTCCACGAACGGGAGATCATTCGGAAGAGCCGCGGCAGACTTTGTCGCCGGAATTCCTGACTCAATCCTCGCCTCGAACCAGAGATGAAGTCCTGACTCTCTCTGGAGCCTCTCATACGGCCCGCCGATGTTGAAGCACGGACGCATCGAGAGGAATCCAGCCCCGGACATTTCAGCCGGAAGCGATTCCGCGGAAATGATTCCGTCCTCACCTTCTGCCCCGATGAGCTTTCCGGCCATGCTTTCTGACACCTTCAGCCTCACGACTCCCGGAATGCATGCACTTTCGGGAATGGAGACCGTCACGTCGTCGCCTGCAGGAGCCACCTCCACCGGAACCGCCATCTCGCAGGATGCGAGGAGCAGCGCACTGGACAATATTGACAATAATATGGTGTTGGTTCTCATTTTTCTTGCAATTGTTTGATTCATCATTTGTTCGCTTTAAGGATGACTTCCCCTTTGTACAGTTCCTCGAAATAATTCGCATTATAATTAAATAGGCCGTACCATGGTATCGTGAGCTGGCTTGCATCCTCGCTGATGCTTATCTTGAACGAGGACGAGAGCTTGATCGTGCTTCCGTCGAAGCTGGATATGCCCGCAAACATGTAGGTGGAACTGTTAAGGGAGAAGAAATTGCCGGTGGATGTGAACTTAATCTCATGATTCTCGATATCGAGCTCCCCGAGGGCATAGTTCACAGTCTTGCTGTCAGAGGTATAACCGGGAGTCTTCATCGCCACGTATGGGTCGAAATTGTACAGGGCGACATATTTGAAATCGCTGCTGACGGAGACATAGACCTGATGTCCCACATATTCATAACCGGTACCTCCGGACACGTAAGTTCCTGTGTAAGAGTCTGCTATCTTGTAATACCAAGGCACGTCAGGCACTTCCACGGCTATCTTCCGTGAATATGACGAACCGTCCATCGTCGAAGCCACGGCCATTATCCAGTTAGTGGTGCCAGGAACCACCGGAACTTCCGCCTTGACGACTCCGTCAACAGGCTTGACCGCAGTGAATTCCGACTGGTAGAAATCCCGGTCGGTAGAAGTCATTACCCCGGCCTCCGGTCTTCTCATCATCCCGTCGAACCCTGAAAGAGTGAGTTCCACGACAGCCTTCCTGCTGAACTCGTTGATCTCCACTCCGTTTCCGAGCTCCACGGCAGGCATGGCCCCGGGAGAACTGAATCCGGCCTCCACTTCATCTTTCTCCTGCGCCCTCTCGCACGATACGAGAACGGCAGCGGAGAAAATCGCCATCATGATATATATTCTGTTGATTTTCATCTTCTTACCTCCTGTCATCATAATTCGTTCTGGTCCTCCGGAAGGATTGAAGGATTCTCCTGAAGTTCCCTCTCCGGAATCTGGAACACCCAATACTTGTGATGCGCCGGGACATCGACTATCTTGGTGAGGAACTCCAGATTGTGGTTAGTTCCTTCATAAGACCTGACGATGCCCTCGGAATTGCGTCTGCGGTCATAGTAGGACAGGCCCTCGCCCCAGAGCTCGATCCTGCGCTGAAGCAATATCTCGTCCAATGTCACGGTCTTGTTCCATGCCGGATCCCTGTAGGCCATGAGTTCTGTCATCAGGGACTGGGCTTCGGAATCCTTGCCGAGCCTGAGAGATGCTTCTGCCTCAATGAGATACATCTCGGCAGCCCTCATATAGACATAGTCCTGGAGCCACTGGTCGAGGAAACCGAACTTCCTCGCGGCATAAGGAAGGGTAGAGGCAATCGCCGCGGCATTGACCGAAGGAGAACCTCCGGACGGCCCGTTGAAAAGAGACTTCCGGTAGTCCGAAGCCGGTATCTGCTCATACAATTTCCTGTCAATCAGCTTTCCGAGCTGGTCAAGTCCGGCATATCCCGGGCAGTCGTTGCTCATCTGCGAGAAGAAGGAAGCGTATGTGGTCTGGGTCTCGGACGTATGGTTGAATCCCCACATCACCTCGGCATCCTCAATGTCCATGAACCCGGCATGGAGCCTCGCCTCGTCCATCAGTGTATATCCGCGCCGTGCATCGGAAGCCATGGACGCAGCCTTTTCCCACTGCTGGGTGAGAAGATAGTATCTGGCAGCTATGCCTTCTGCAGTCTGCTTGTCCAGCATTATCTTGGACGGCCTCTCATAACCTTCCAGAAGAGGAAGGGCGGCATTGATGTTCTCCTCGATATGCTCGCAGACAATCCTGAGAGTATTCCTGCCCTGGCGCTCCGAAACGGTGTCCGCGGACTTGGAATCCCTTGAAGCATAGACAATAGGGACGCCCTTGGCCTCGTAGTTGAAATTGCCGGCCCCGTCCATCGGGTCCTGGAAATACAGGATGAGATACATGTAAGCCATCGCCCTTATCGCATAGGCCTGTCCGAGATAACCTCTCGACGAGATATTCTGCGGATCAGTCCCGGGCTGGAAAAAGTCAATGACCGTATTCGCGTTGTTTATAAGAGTATAGAACGTGGACCAGATCTGGAACGGCCTCTTGTAGTTGAAGTTCCTGTAGTCGAATGCGTAGTCGTACATTCCCCAGCCCCTGGAGCCGTGGAGGACGACATCGCCGGCCATCCAGTCCCCCACCATCGTGCAGGAGATGAAGCCGAAGTCATCGTGCTCGTTGCCCGAGGTACCGCCGGCATTGTACTGCACCATGAAGGAATAAAGTCCTGAAATATAGGAGGACAGGTATTCCGGGTCGTTCTCCACCATCTGGGCGGCATTCTCCCCGGTGAGATAATCCGTGCTGTCCACGTCAAAATATTTTTCCGAACATGAGACGGCCATGAACGCCGCCGTCAGGACTGATATCAATCTCGTAACTTTCATAATCCTCATAGTCTAAAAAGTGATTGACACGCCTCCGGATACTGTCCTGAGGGCTGAATAGGTGAACCCGGTGCTTCCGCTGAACGACTGGCGCACATCCAGTCCGCGCCGCTTGGAATGATACCAGAGATTGTCACCGGTGACATATATCCTGAGATTCTGTATCCTTGCCTTTCCGAGAAGCTTTTCCGGGAAGGTATAGCCCACGGTGGCATTCCTGATGCTCAGGTAAGATGCCTTGGTAAGGAAACGGGTGGACATCTGGTTGGCTTCCTGGAATCCGTTCTGCAGACGTGGCACGTCGGTCTCGAGATTCTGCGGAGTCCAGCGCTTGAAAATATCCTTGTGCCAGTTGGTTCCGAGCGATCCGGCTCCCATGAGGGACGCGTAGTTCGAATCCATTGTCCATCCGCCGATCTGGTATGCGAAGGAGACGCTCATATCCACGCCGAAGAATTTCAATGCAGTGGAGAATCCGCCGTACAGGTCAGGAATCGCTGATTTTCCGGTCCTGCGCCTCGTTGCATCAGCCGTGGTGGAAACATATGAAACCGTCTCGGTGCCGTCTTCTGCCGTGGTGTACTTGGCATAGAGAGGCAGTCCGGTGACAGGATTCACTCCGGCCCACTCGTACAGGAAGAAGTCATAGAGGGAACCTCCCTTGGATCGGTAATACGGATAGGCCTCATAGCCATCCTGCGGCTTGTCCGAAGGCAGCTTGGTGAGGGCGTTCTTGTAATGGGTCCCGTTCAGGGAGACGTTCCACTGGAAATTGCTGGACTTGAAGACGTCGGCGGAGACCTCGAACTCGATTCCGGTGTTCTTCATGTCCATGTCATTGACCAGCTGCGTGGCAGGAGAACCCTGGCTCAGCGCAAGCGGCCTGTAATAAATCATGTCCTTGGTGACTTTGATGAAGAAATCCGCATTAACGCTAATCCGGTCGAGGAAACGGGTCTCGAATCCGGCATTGAAATTCCTGGACTTCTCCCAGGTCACGTCAGGGGCGGCGCGGAAGACCCTCTTCAGGGAAGGCTCGCCGTCCACTCTCTCGACGGAATAGAGGTCCTGATAGACCTTGACCACTCCGATATTGTCATTTCCCTGGGTTCCGTAGCTGGCTTTCAGCTTGAGATAGTCAATGGCTCGTGCTCCTGCGAGGAAACGCTCCTGCTTCATGTTCCAGGAAGCGCCTGCAGACCAGAAACTGCCCCACCTGCTGTCCGGGGAGAATCTGGAAGAGGCATCGCGCCTGTATGATGCGGAAACGAAATATCTGTTGTCATACGAATACTCAGCCCTGCCGAAAATTCCCTGCAGGAAATAGCCTGCTGAAGAGGAATTCAGATACTGGTAGAATGCTGCATTGGCAAAATCCGAAACCGTCGGGTCGAGATAGTTCGTCATCTGCCCGGAAAGTCCGTAATTGGAGTCCTTCTTGATCTCATGTCCGAGGAGGATGTTCAGGGAATGGGCTCCCCAGACCGGGGACCAATTGAGCAACTGGTTGGTGTTCAATGCAGTATAACGGGAAGTAGACTGGGATCCCCTTCCGTTCACCGTGAGGGCGTCTCCTCCAGCCGGTGTCTGGAACACGTCGGACCGGGAATTGAAAAGGTCATAGGCGAGATTCACCGTGAACTTGAGATCCTTGAGTATCTGCACGTCGATATATCCGCGTGTCGTGAGATTGTCTGCAATATATTTGCTCTTGGAGGTCATGAGCTGGCCGTACGGGTTGGTGAGAGGTCCGAATGCACGGCTCTCTCCCCAGTCGTAGGCCGGGTCCCCGTTCGCCGCATATATCTTCCGCCCGGTCTCGAGGTCATATTGATATATCGGGTATATCGGGGCAATCATCTGGCCGAAGAAGAAAAGATTGTTGTACGAGGAAGAGCTGCTGCCTCCGTAAGTCTGCTGGACGGTATTGGAATAGGAGAAATTGATACCGGCCTTGAGCCATTTGTAGACAGTCTGGTCCACTTTCGCCCTGACGCTGATCCTGTCGAATCCGGACTTCGGGACATATCCCTCGTCATTCAGGTAGGATGCGGAAATATAGACCTGAGTCTTCTCGGAGCCGCCGGATATGCTGAGATTGTATTCCTGACGGATTCCGTTGCGGAACACGTCCTTGTTCCAGTCGTCGTTCCATTTACGTTCCGTGGCGGCAGGATTCAGCTTGCCGGTCAGAGGATTCACGAGTTCATCGTCGGCGACATCCCGATAAACATTGTATTTCAGCTGGCGGATCAGGGCTGCGGAAGCATAGGCATCGGCCTGTGGGCGTGAGAGAGGATCATCCGCACGGTAATATGCGGCATTTCTCAGAGCTTCCCACGTAAGTTCGTAATAATCACCCGGATCTGTCACCACATCATAGGATGGGACGCATCTGGAATTGACTCCCACCTTTCCGTCGAAAGACACCTTGACCCTCTCGGACGTTCCCCTCCTGGTGGTTATCATTATGACACCGTTCGAACCACGGGCTCCGTACATTGAGTTCGCAGCCGCGTCCTTGAGCACGGTAAGGGACTCTATATCATTGGCAGGTATGGAGTTGAGACTTCCTTCATAAGGCACTCCGTCCACCACGATGAGAGGGCTCTGCGATGCCGATACTGAACCGAGTCCGCGTATGATGATGCTCGCGCCGGAACCCGGGGTTCCTGAAGAGCTGGATGTCTGGAGACCTGACACGGCACCTTCGAGAGACTTGGATATGTCCGAGGTGCGCATCTTGGACAGTTTCTCGCCGCTTACCTGGGCGGCCGAGCCTGTGAAGGATGACTTCTTCTGTACGCCATAGGCGACGACGATGGTCTCGTCAATGCTCTCCGAATCAGGGTCGAGCCTGGCATTGAGCACATCCCCGTCCCCGACGGGAAGTTCGAGATCGGCATACCCGACCGAACTGAAGACCAGCACGGAACCCGGAGCAACGGATATCGAATAGTATCCGTCCGCATCGGAGGAGGCTCCGGTCATGGTACCCTTCACCATCACGGCGGCGAAAGGCACCTCCTCTCCGGTCCTGGCATCGGTCACCCTTCCGGTCACTGTCCTCGTCTGGGCCGTGGCCGCGATTCCGATGCAGGACAGAATCACGATGATTGCAGCAGTTATTCTTTTCATCTGTCTGACTGTATTTCTATTTGACATTACCCCTTACAATGACCTCATGAGGCCTGTTTGATGACGGGGTTGCGGATACCGGGAATGCAGGGCCCGCGGAAGCGCGCACACTGAATCCGGACGGGGCCGATGCCGGGGACGAACCTGTCCTGGTCATCGTGAACGGCATCTGGGGATATGCGGAGGAGAATGTATAGAGTTCCCCTGTCGACTTGTTCCTCGCGTAATAGCCCATCGAGCCGATGGTTATCCTGCCTTCAGAAGTATTGACTGACTCCGGATTGACTATGGCATTGTCATTTCCTGTGCCGCTGAACGAAGCCACGGCGATATTATAAGAGCTGCCGGCCCCTGCGATGAACACGTCATTGCCCGAGCTGCCGTAGAATCCGAGAGTGCAGGCAACGTCCGTCCCGCCGTCCCTCAGATATACGTCGGCGAGGTCGCAGGATATGAACACGAGTTCACCGGTGTTCTCGTCCAGCATTGCCACTGCAGGGCATTCTGACAAGTCGGCGGAAGCCTCCCATCCGCGGAGATGATAGAGATTGTCCCCCTTGTCGCGTGCATCCTCAATGGTGACGTCATAGTCGATTTTCCCGTCCCCGATGCGCCAGCTTCCGATCCAGGCCTTGTAAGCGTCTGACATCGGAGGTGCAGCGACCTCGAACGGCTCTGAAGCGGCATATTTGCCCGTAGGAGCTCCGCTCATCTCAACTCCGACGGCATAGGCCGTGTAGATTCCTTCCTTGGTGAGATTATAGCCCTCCCTTGCGGATGTCGTATAGCCGAAATCGGCCCATGTGTAATCTGTGCCGTATGCCTGGTTGTACTGGCGGATGTAATCGGTCATGAAAGCGGCGGCATCAGTCAGGAACACGTCGAACTGGTCCTTGTAATAGTCCATGCTCTCTTTCGATATGACCACTATGAAATACATCTCCCTGGAAGTGGATACGCAGGAAATCACCTGCTTGTAGGTCCCGGTATAATCCCCGTTGGTGATAGTGCCCGGGCCTTCGTAAGTGACGGTCCAGTCAGGATTCAGCACCGGATATACCGGACGCATCCTCGTGGTGAATTCCACCGTCGCCGGAGTGCCGTATGCAGCCCCGTCCCGGACTCCTGTGACGACAGCCCTGTACGTGGTGTTCTGGGAAAGTCCCGGGAATTCCTTGATGATGCTTCCGCTCTCGAGCGCCTGTCCGAGATCCGGCACTGAACGCAGTTCCTTCTCGCATAGCGACTCTGCGGACGAAGTCAGGTCCGTGGTGACGAAAGCATACCACTTGTCGGTATTGTCGCCCGTGGTGGAGATGTTGATGAAGACATTGTTGTCAGTAGGAGATCCCATCACGGATAACGTAAACTTCGGGATACCCTTGACCGTGCTGAAAGAACAACTGCCCGGAGTTCCGTATATGCTGCCGTCCGGGTTCATCCCGAATACGACATACCTGTAGGCGGTTCCGGACTCGAGTCCTTCCACATTGACGATTCTAGTGGAGCCTGACTTGAGGCTTCCTGACAGATTCCCGGTCCCGGACAGTTCCCTGGTTTTCCTGTTGACCAATGCATCGACCCCGGAATCAAGGTCCTTGGTGGCGAATCCGTAATAGGTATCCCTGTCCGAACCGTCATGAGTGACTGTCACAGTAGCCCCGTCCACGGTCTCTGCCCCCGGTTCGACATGGAAACGGACGTCAGGGAAATCAGGTGAATCCGCACTCTTGACGGCATCGCTGCAACCCGCAAGCATCAGAAAGGAGAGTATCACGCCTCCCCGCGTCAAGAAATCACAAAACGTAGTTTTCATTCACAAATAATGTTGAGTTCATTATAACAGGATGCAAATATAGAAATTTTATCGAAAATGAGTATTCCGATAATGAATTGCCGAGATTCTTTTAAAAAATGATTTAATTGATTAAATTTGCAATCTTAAAGTTGAAAAAGTTAACACAATTATTGCAATATGTTGGAAAAAAAGAAAAGAGTGTACCGTTTCGGAGGCAAACACGCCGAGGGAAACGGCACAATGCGTGAGCTCCTCGGAGGAAAAGGAGCCAATCTTGCCGAGATGAATCTTCTCGGAATGCCTGTTCCGGCAGGCTTCACAATCACAACCGAATGCTGCGCCGAATATTACGCCCTCGGCGGAGGCTACACCGACGATCTCAGGCAGGAAGTCAGGGATGCAATGGAGGCCACCGAGAAAATCATGGGCAAGAGATTCGGAGACCCTGAGGACCCTCTTCTCGTGAGCTGCCGTTCAGGTGCAAGAAGCTCCATGCCTGGTATGATGGACACTATCCTCAACATCGGTCTCTGCTCCGCAACTCTTCCGGGAATGATCAAGAAGACCGGCAATCCGCGTTTCGTATATGACGCATACCGCCGTCTCATCATGATGTATTCTGACGTCGTTATGGAGAAAGCCGAAGGCATCGAGCCTGAGGACGGACAGGGAATCCGCCAGCAGCTTGACCGCATGATGTGCGAGCTCAAGGAGCAGAAAGGCTACAAGTCCGACACCGAGATTACAGCCGATGAGCTCAAGGATCTCTGCGAACTGTTCAAGGCCAAGGTGAAGGAAGTTCTCGGAGTTGATTTCCCTGACACTGCAGAGGCACAGCTCTGGGGATCAATCGGAGGCGTGTTCAAGTCATGGAACGGCAAGCGCGCCATCACATACAGGAAAATCGAGAAGATTCCTGATGACTGGGGCACCGCAGTGAACGTGCAGTCCATGGTATTCGGAAACATGGGCAACACATCCGCCACAGGTGTGGCATTCTCCCGCAACCCGGCCAACGGAGACAACAAATTCTACGGCGAGTGGCTCATCAACGCACAGGGCGAGGACGTCGTTGCCGGCATCCGTACACCTAACCCTCTGAACGAGGCCACCAAGTCAGAGAAGAACAAGGACCTCGAGTCCCTCGAGAAGGCTATGCCTGAGGTTTACAAGGAACTCGATGAGATCCGTACCCACCTCGAGAATCATTTCCACGACATGCAGGATATCGAGTTCACCATCCAGGAAGGCAAGCTCTGGATGCTCCAGTGCCGTATCGGCAAGAGAACCGGTCTTGCAGCCCTCCAGATGGCCACTGACATGCTCGCAGAGGGCATGATCGACGAGAAGACGGCCGTTATGAGGGTATCCCCTGCACAGCTCGACGAGATTCTCCACCCTATCCTCGATCCGGAATCAGAGAAGAAGGCAAGCAAGATTGCACAGGGCCTTCCTGCATCACCGGGCGGAGCTGTAGGTACTCTCGTGTTCACACCTGAGGACGCCGTGGCAGCAGCCGCAGAAGGACGCAAGGTAATCCTCGTGAGGGAAGAGACCTCCCCTGAAGACATCGAGGGCATGAGGGCCGCAACAGGAATCCTCACAGTCCGCGGAGGCATGACATCCCACGCAGCTCTCGTAGCTCGCGGATGGGGCAAATGCTGCATCGTAGGATGCGATGCAATGAAGATTGACCTCGCAGGCAAGTCAGTGAAGTTCGCAGGATGCGACAAAGTATTCAAGGAAGGTGACTGGTTCAGCCTCAACGGCGCCAAGGGTCTGGTTTACAATGCCAGGATCGACACCATGGACGCGTCCGAGAATCCTCTCTTCGTACAGTTCATGGCTCTCGCCGACAAATTCCGCAAGCTCGGCATCAGGACCAACGCCGATACTCCGGAAGACGCAGCCAAGGCGCTCTCGTTCGGAGCCGAAGGAATCGGTCTTTTCCGTCTCGAGCACATGTTCTACGGCAAGAATTCCGAGACACCTCTCGCCAAACTCCGCAAGATGATTCTCTGCGACACTGACGAGGAAAGGAAAGCAGCTCTCACCGAACTCGAGCCGTTCATCAAGGCTTCCGTGAAGAGCACCCTCAGGATCATGGACGGCAAACCGGTAGTGTTCCGTCTTCTCGACCCGCCTCTCCACGAGTTCGTACCTCATACAGAGGAGAAAAAGGCAGAGCTTGCCAAGGAGCTCGGCGTCACACCGGCCGAGATCGAGAAGCGCGGCGAGTCACTCCACGAGGTGAACCCTATGATGGGACACCGCGGAGTACGTCTCCACGTGTCATTCCCGCTCATCGCCGAAGTAGAGTACAGGGCCATCTTCACTGCAGCCGCAGAGCTTCAGGGCGAAGGACTTCACCCTATGCCTGAAATCATGATTCCTGTCACTATTTCCGCAAGGGAGCTCAGCTTCCAGAAGGCCATCTGCGACAGGGTCAAGGCTGAAGTTGAAGGCAAGTTCAGCACAAGCATCGACTACCAGTTCGGAACAATGATAGAGATACCTCGTGCCGCCCTCACAGGCGACAGGATGGCAAGGACTGCAGAGTTCTTCTCATTCGGTACCAACGACCTCACCCAGATGACATTCGGATTCTCACGTGACGATGTCGGCACCTTCATGGGCGAGTATCTCGGAAACAAGCTTCTGGACGCAGATCCGTTCAAGACCATCGACACCAAGGGCGTCGGCAAACTGGTCGAGTACGGTGTCCAGGCAGGCCGTTCGAAGAGGCCGGAGCTGAAGTGCGGTGTCTGCGGAGAGCACGGAGGAGATCCTGATTCCATCAAGTTCTTCAACAGAATCGGTATCGACTACGTATCATGCTCACCGTTCCGCGTGCCAATTGCACGTCTTGCAGCGGCGCAGGCTGCGATTGCCCAGAGCAAGTAATCTGACGATATAGTTTTATGCCCCGCCTCGCAAGAAGCAAGGCGGGGTTTTTTACATCCGCATCATAGCGGCCGGGCTTATCTTGAGAATACGGCAGATAGAACCGGCTACCGACAGACTGGGCTCCGCCCGGCCGGTAGTGAAGTCATTCACCCTGGTAGTGCTGATACCCAGTTCCTTTGCCAAGTCTTTCTGGGTGAGATTCATCTCCTTGAGGCCATCCTTGATCAATTCCGCCACTGTAGGCTTCTCAATGGGATAATGAGACTCCTCATAGTCAATCACTATGTCAGACATCATGGCGAGTTCCACCGCTTTCGGGTCATCAGGCGACATATCCTCACTGACCTCCGGGAGAAGTTCTTCAACCCTTCTCAAAGCCAGTTGATATTGTGATTCCGTAATCTGTCTCATAATTCTGTCCTCAAATATTTGATGCATCAATCTTGTCATATTGCTTATGCGTTCCGACAAACCTGATGAAAACGTATCCCATTACAAACTTCACGACAACGACCAACCTGAACTTATTGCCGCCAATATTAAACACATAGTGCTGGTTTCCTACCGAATCCACAGAGTTGAAGTCCCGTTTCATTTCCGCAAATCCGCTCCAGTGCGCCTCTGACACAATATGATACCAACGCTCAAGCGGAACCTTCGCATCAGCATATTCCGCATTTTCGTAAAACTCCCTCAACTTCCTTTGCGATACGATTCTCATCATTCATTATTTTTCGCAAAAATAGATAAATATTCCGAATAACAAAAGAATATCCATAAATATTTCCGGTTTTCGGAATATTAGCCACATAGGGATTTCATCAAAGCCAACAATGCCTATGAGCGCCGTCACGCAGCAAACCCTACTGAAGCTTGCACGGTATTGGTTAAATTATGCGCTAAACGGCACCGGATTCCATTTTTCCGGTGCCGCGAACTATCTGCAGGAGTATTTTTCGAGTATTTCCGAATTACCTTATTCCGTATTTCCTGAGAATCTTGAGAATCGGTTTCTCGATGGACTGCTCCCAGAGGGAATAGCCGTAATTGTCAGGATGGATGCCGTCCACGGAAGTCTCATGCAGGGCATCGGTCGCATTGGTACTGATGAAATAGACATTCTTGTACTTCTTCACGGCTTCTTTCATCAGTTTGGCGGCCATCTCCTGCTTTGCACTCTCCTTGGCCTCGACATCCTGGTTGAAATTGCGGCCTTCACGATAGATGGTCTGCTGGAAAATCAGCGGGATGTCAGGATGAGCGGACTGGATCTTCTCGATGAACGGGAAAAGGCGCTCCTCAATCATGGCGGCGTCAGGATTCGAGAATGAATCGAAGATCAGGGCATCGACATCGGCATCGCAGAGCACGTCGGCGAAATATGGCTGCATCTTGCAGTTTCCGCTGCAGCCGAGGCTGAGAATCTGGATTCCGGTCTTCCTCATGAACTGCATCGGATAGCTCATGCCTGCACGGCTCGTGCTGATCCCGTGAGTATAGCTGGAGCCGAAGATTCCTACACGATGACGGAAAGGGGAATCAGCAGGCTTCAGCGAAGCACCTTCCTCCACACCGATTTTCACGGAATAGAGCTCGCAGTAAATAGGAAGATACAGGAGACATTCCTTTTCGGTATTGTCCATGTTCTTGATGAGGACGAGATTGTCACCGGCTTTCTCCGGTTTTGTGGCGCCTGAAGCGGCCCACAGCCAGTTGCCGTCCTTCCTGATATAGAGGTCATAGCCTCTGTAGGAAACCGGCATGGTGTTCACGGCATTGTAAACGAAAGAGCCGTACTGCGTCTTCACGGATATGGTGGACGAGTTGGTCCTGAAAAGGACGGCCAGTCCGGTAGGACATCTGACCTGATTGTTCTCGGAGGTGGTGAAGCCCTTGTATTTCACGGTGTCCACACGATGGTAAGGATTAGGCGTACCGTCGAGAATCTTGCCGATGAGATTGAGCTCCGAGGCTTCCGTGAAAACATATTTCACGTTCTTGGGTGTCTGGGCCGCCGCGCTGAAGGCGAGCAGCAATGCAGCAAATACAACTGCGGTTTTCTTGTTCGGTTTCATATAAAAAGTCATTAGTATGTTCATTTTTTGTTCTTCGCGGCGAGCCGCGCATTGAGAGCCCGCTGGAAAGCCCTGGCATTCTTCAGGTGCTCCTGATAGGTCTCCGCGAAAAGATGGCTGCCGTTGAAGTCAGGGCTCGCACAGAAGAATAGATAGTCTCCTCCCGCAGGATTGAGGACCGCATTCATCGCGTCACGTCCCGGGGCATAGATAGGAGCAGGCGGAAGGCCCTCATGCCTGTAGGTATTGTACGGGGAATCCACAGCGAGGTGCTTCTTCAGAATACGGTTCAGCGTATAATTGTAGCAGAAAGCTATCGTAGGGTCGGCCTGGAGTTTCATCCCGCGGTGGAAACGGTTCAGGTACACTCCTGCAATCTTCGGATACTCAGGAACATAATTTGACTCTCCGCGGACAATTGACGCCAATATCGCCACCTCCTGGGGAGTTAGTCCCTGGGCCTTGGCCTTGGCAATGTTCTCCGGAGTCCAGAATGCATCCAGCGCGGCCTTCTGCTTGTCAAGGACCGATTCCATGGAGTCAGTCCAATATACCTGGTAAGTATCAGGAATAATGAGGCCGAAGACATTCTCCGGGGTGAAGCCATAGCGCGACAGCAGTGCGGAATCATTCAATGCGTTCATGACCGTCAGCGAGTCCATGAGCATCTGCCGGCTTATCTTCGAGGCAATCTGGCTGCGGAGACGGATAGCACCGGAAAGCACGAGATTCACAGGGGTCTGCCATCCACCCTTGAGCATTCTCGCCGCATAAATACTTGTATTCGTGGCGGTTATAGTATAATGTCCGGGCTGCGCCCCCGCCCCGTCCTGCACCGCTGGCAACAAGCCTTCCTCCCTGAATGCCCTCCGGAGACTGCGCGGCCTGGCCACAATCCCGCTGTCGAGCAGTTCGCTGACAACATCATCGGCAGTCATTCCGGGATAGACATATATCTCCATCGCGGACGTGAAATTCGGCATACGGTGGTCAACATATTTCCGTCCGTAAACGGTGGCGCACACGGCAATCGCCGCAATCATGATTACGGCAATGACAATGCACAGATTCCTGAGAGTTCTCTTTTTCGGGTTTTTCATATCATTTGAGGTTTAACGCAGCCTGAGTTCATCCCCCGGCCTGGTGACGAAACCTGAAGGGAGAGAGTTCATCTTGCACAAGCTCTTGAGTTTCAGCCCGAAACGCTGTGACAGATCACGCATCGTCTCCCCTCCCTCGTCGGAAATATATTTGTCGAGACCTTTCTCCGTCCGGGTTTTCTTGGCCTCGATATAGACCATTTCCCCGGCCTGGAGGGCGGTGTCGGATGAAACATCATTGAATTTCAATATTTCCTTGCGGAAGAGATTGTATTTGTCTGCTATCGAGCCGTAGGTCTCTCCGGCAGACGCATATATGAATTTCACTCCGTTCACGGTGTACACCGGCCTGGTCATGGCAAAGGAGAATTTCTCACCCTTGCCGGCAGTGACTTTGCGCGGCCCCTCCATCTCTGACGGAGAGTCGGGTATCTGCGGGCGGATTTCATGTGCGGACTGCCCAACGGCGACGGTCTCTTCCCTGACATTGGCGGACTTTTTGTCCCTGCGGCGTTCCTTGCGGGCCTCCTTTCTGGAGGAATCCCCGCTTGCGGCGTCATTGGCCGGGGTAACGTCTCCAGGGCCCATCCTGTCATAATCATAGAGATGGTAGTCCTCAATCAGCTTTATCAGCTTGGACGGATAGGACAGGTCAGTGGCATAACCTGCTTTCTTCAGACCGTAAGCCCAAGATTTATAGTCTGTTACACTATAGTCAAACAGGAACTTGTACCTGTCCCTGTATCGCAGGAAATCCGAATGATCCCTGAAACTCTCCTCCGCCGAGCCGTAAACCCTGAAGCATTCCCCTTTCGCATCATCGTCGTGATACATTTTCCGGCCGGTCCAGTCGTGGCACTTGATGCCGAAATGGTTGTTGCCCCTTGTGGCCAGTTCCGAGAGGCCGTATCTTGACTCAAGAAGTCCCTGCGCAAGCGTTATGCTCGCAGGGACTCCGCTCCTGTACATCTCCCTCACGGCTGCAGCCGCGTACTTGTCGATATAGGCCTCCTGCGGAGTCTTGTCCGCAGAAGCGCATACATCCGCCGCAAATGCCGGCAGGAAGAATGTGAATATGATCAATAATAATCTTCGCATAATTTCCAAAGATACTAAATTCTTCAGAAATTGCGTCAATCGCATCGACTCTTTTCCCAATATCGGTCACTATTTGCCATTCATCCCCTGATGAACAGGAAGACATAATAGCCGATGAAGCAGAGAAGCATCAGGGCGCCTTCCCAGCGGTCAATCCGGCAGCGGCTTCCGGTATAGGCCCAGATCAGGAGGAGGATGCAGCTGAGCATGATTGCCACGGCATCCACGAGGGTCATTCCGATGACAAATTCGCTCACTCCGGCTTTCCTCGCCATGGAGGAGGCTCCGGCCACAAGCCAGTCAGCACCGGCCACTATCAGGCAGATGCTGACAATGAGAAGAAGGACATCCATGATCAGGTCTGTTTAGATACCGGATGTTCTCCTGCAAAAATCATTCTGAAATATTGTCCATATACAATCCGGCTTCAGCAAGCACCGGACAGGCGTATGCCGATGTGATCCTGACACGCACCTCAGATGCCGTAATGTCAGGCACCCGCAATATGCGTTTGTATCCTATGGTCGTGCCTTCTCCTATTGTGCTCCATTCCCCGCCGGCATTCCTTGCCTCAACTGCAAAAGACGAGACTCTCTGGCCAAGAGGTATGTATTCCTGCAGGACGACAAGGTTGAACGTACGAGGTTCGGGCAGGGTCAATGTAAATGAAGGCGTAAGGCATCCGTCATCACAGGCCCAGAATGTATCGTATTCTCCGTCAATGAGATTGGAAGCCCTGAAGCGGCGTCCCCTTTCATTGTCGGCCACGGCTTCCGCTCCGTCTGCGAGATTGACTGCGAATATCCCGTCGAGGGCGGTCCTGAATTCCATCAGGCGGATCGAGTCTGTCCGGTGAATCCGTCCGGACGTGTCAGGCGGCACATTCAGGAGCATGAGGGAATTGCGTCCGACACTTGTATAATATATGCCGATAAGGTCTTCCACGGATTTGACTTTGTCATTTTCAGACTCCCTCCAGAACCAGCCAGGACGGATTGACACATCTGACTCAGCCGGAATCCAATGGCGGCCATGTACGTTGCCCGTGTTCAGGGTATCCTGTGACGGGGCATCCTTGCCTGAACCGAAGCCTTCCGTATCCAGGGCGCTCCAGCAGGTCTCCCCCGCCGAGCCACGCTCATTGCCGACCCATCTGCAGCCCGGACCTATGTCACTGAATATCACGGCTCCCGGCTGCATTTCCGCCACGGCAGCATTGAAAGCCGGCCAATCATATACCTGGCGCTTGCCGTTGGGACCTTCTCCGCAGGCACCGTCAAACCACTGTTCGAAGACTTCTCCATAGCTTGTCAATGCGCTCTGCAATGTCCTGATATACACATTATTGTATTCCGGTGTACCATAATGCGGGTCATGCCTGTCCCATGGCGAAATATAGACTCCGAATTTGACTCCGTACTCCCGGCAGGCATCGGAGAGTTCCTTCAGGACATCTCCCTTTCCGTCCCTCCATGAACTCTGCGCGACAGTATGGACACTTTCCGGATTTGGCCAGAGGCAGAATCCGTCATGGTGCTTGGCGGTGATGATGATTCCCTTGAATCCGGCGAGCTTGGCAGTCCTCACCCATTGCCTGCAGTCAAGGGAATCCGGAGCGAACATGTCCTCCGGCTCTGTCCCGTCACCCCATTCCTTCCCCGAAAAGGTATTGGGTCCGAAATGGACGAACATATTGGTTTCCATCTGCTGCCACGCTACCTGTGACGGCGTCGGTAGCGGGCCGTAAGGAGCCGGAGCATCATTGGCGCACGATGTCGCAAGAATTGCAGCAGCCATGCAGCCGAGAATAATCAAGGAATATCTGTTCATGACATCTATTATGTTGGTCCATGCAAATATAGTGATTTAAAATTTCATTCTTCACCGGACAATGCTGATGTGCTTTCTTTCCAGCAGGACCGCCATGCCACGGCCCGCCTTGAAATTCTCGCAATAGTCCACATTCACGGCGACGACACGGCCGTCCCACAGGAACGTGATGTCGTCCATTGTCGTGTGTCCGACGAATATCCTGTCGGAATCAAAGTAGCGGAGCACATCTTCCAGCTGCCCTGGTGTAATCGGATTGTACCTTTCCTCGTCGAGGACAAGTCCCCTATACCATACAGGGCCCGGGCTGGTGAACAATTTCTTGAGTACAGGGTCGGCATATCTCTGCTCCCTGCTCTTGAAGAGACCGGAACTCACCGCGTCATTGATCTCCGGAACGGTCATTCCCAACTCGGGCATTTCCGGCCCGAGACCGGCATGTACGAATATATTCCTGCCGGATTTCTCTATCGTATTCCTTGTCCCGAGCCATCGCCCCAGTTACGTATCGCTTCCATAAAGCAATGGAACGGTAACTCCGAGGATGCCGGCAATCGTCATGTATTTTTCTTCCGTATATGTCAGGTCTCCGGCCAACACCATCGGTTCGTGATTGCCGATCAGGAAAGACAATCTGCCGCCTGCCTTTTCCGCCTCAGACTCAAGCTTATACAGGAGCCATAGAATCTGCGTGACATCCTCTCCCCTGTCGAAGACATCACCTATCACCATCAGATGATTCCTTCCGAAAGACCAGGAAAGTCCGTTGTCAATGACTCCATTTCTGATACACTATATTTATAAGAAACAACTTAAAGATGGACTTATTAAATGGAGAACCTGTTTGTGTGTTATCTGGTAATGAATTTCTACCCAAGGAAGGGGTTACATTTGCTCAGCAAGTGGTATCGTTCTTTGCATCCCAAGGTGGAGCAGCCAATTCACCATTTGGGGTTGTGACTTTGGATAAAAAGAGTGTACAAAATAGCAAGCAGAATGGTAACAGCAGAATTTAATCCGCATCGTTTGCCGCTATTAAAGATGTTTTGGAGAAGGGTACTATAATTATGCCTATGGATTACTATGGCACGAATGGTAAAAAAGAAATGACAGGTATGATTGCTGCGCCTATTCAAATCGGTGAAGAAAAATATGTATATGTCGTAGAAGTCATTGCGAATCTTGAACAACGAAGATTGTATGTTCATGAATCATTTTTAACAAAAAAACTCCAAGAGTTCGCCTGATCCTTGACGGTGGCGGCTGAGTACACCTCCGGGCGGGCCTCTCATAATACTTGCTAATGTGTTAAAAAGGAAGAAAAATTAGCATATATGTTAAACTATTTATATATTTGCAGCGAAATATTAAGTGAGCGTGATTATGAACTTGAAGAAGAAAACGACTGTCGAAAAGATTAGTGAGTCAGAAAAGTCTGCTCTTTATTCAATTAGTTTCGAGAATGATGGGACAACCGAATTTGAAAAATTTGTAGCTGAATTTGAGCAAAATGGAAGTTTCAACAGGGATTACCAAAGGATAATTGCGGCTCTACAGGCCATCCTGAATCTCGGTGCTTTGGAACGCTATTTTCGTCCGGAAGGAAAGATAAAGGATAGTGTTGCTGCGATTCCAATAGAAGGAGGAAGCTTGCGATTATACTGCCTACGAATATCAGAACAGATAGTTATTCTGGGTAATGGAGGAGTAAAATCAACAAGAACTTACGAGGAGGATTCAAAGTTGTACGGTTATGTTCTTGATTTACAAAAATTTGAGAAAATACTTAATGATAATATTGCCAAAGGATATGTAAGAATTGAGGAGAGAGAACTCAATGGCATCGATGATGTTATTTTTGAGATATGAGAAACAAACAGGATTGGTTCAATGAAAAGGTTTCGTCCGTATCACCCGAAATACGGACCGAAATTCAATTGTCCGCTGAGATTATCGCACGCATAGACTCTATTCTCAAAGAAAAGAATATGAGCCAGCGAGATTTGGCGAGAAAGTTGGGCAAGAGCGAGGCTGTAGTATCCAGATGGACAACCGGATTCCCAAATCTCACCCTCCGCTCAATTGCAGAATTATCAACAGCCCTGGGAGAGCCGTTGATTCAAGTGATGAAATAACCGATTTTATTTTCGAGTTGTACTGCCCTACAAGTTTAGAGCAGCGACCTTATGGGCAATTAAGCTTTTGCCTTGAGAGGTTATAGAAGGCTTGTCCAGATTTATTCGTGATGCCTAGGGGCCTTACGGCCTTAGGGCTTTTCCGATTCCAGCCCTCCCTCTCAGGGATTTGGACCTTCGGTCCACATCCCTGCCCCGCCTGCGGCGGGGCGTTGATTCAGGGATTTGCCGCACACAGTGCGCCACATCCCTTTCCGCTCGCCGCGGAGGCCCTTGCAAACAATTTGAAGCTCTAGGCCTTACGGCCTTAGGGCTTTTCCGATTCCAGCCCTCCCTCTCAGGGATTTGGACCTTCGGTCCACATCCCTGCCCCGCCTGCGGCGGGGCGTTGCTTCAGGGATTTGCCGCACACAGTGCGCCACATCCCTTTCCGCTCGCCGCGGAGGCCCTTGCAAACAATTTGAAGCTCTAGGCCTTGCGGCCTTTGGGCTTTTCCGATTCCAGCCCTCCCTCTCAGGGATTTGGACCTTCGGTCCACATCCCTGCCCCGCCTGCGGCGGGGCGTTGCAAATGAAAAAAGAAAATCAGCGCTCGAGCAAGCTCGGCGCTGATTTTCTTTTTTTATTTGCGGAGAGGGAGG
>SFNZ01000138.1 GCA_004552615.1 Bacteroidales bacterium
ACGAAGCTGCTGAGCTCCTTGATGTTGAGCGCATTCCGGTTCTTGATGGCCGTACCGGTCAAGGTCGATGCCGCAACGGGAGCTACCTTTAAGTCCTGGTGTTGCTTGAATGCCTGGATGACCACCTCGTTGATCTGTAGATTCCGCATGAAGAGCGTATCTACCTGGGCGACTTGTTGACTCCAAGCCACCTGCATGCCCAATACCGATAATATAATGAATAGATAGGTTTGTCTTAACATTTCTCAATTCTAATTTTCCTATGCAAAATCACTACTGTCCCGTTTAAACTAATTAATACTGAATAAGTTAGGATATTCGTCAGTTGAAACGGAATTTTGATTTTTGTTAAACAATTGATTTATAGGCACTTTCTCAAATAACACAAAGCCTAACGTTTGAGAAATTGTATACAATGATTGCTCTAGCCCTAACTTTTTCTTGGCAAGTGCCAGAATCAGGAAAGAACATACCGCAATCCAAATTTGAGTATAGACGGCATTCTCCGAGGTGCCATAGAATGACTTGATATGAAGATGTTGCTTTATCCATTTGAAGAACAGCTCGACGTTCCAGCGCTCTCTGTAGAGTTCTGCGATCGTCAGAGCTTCGTATCCCAAATGGTTGGTAAGGAAGCGGTAGACCTTACCGGTAGCGAAGTCTTCATATGTGACCATTCTGAGAGCCTCGGGATAGCACTTGGATGGCTTGACTCCTGTCAGTTTGATAGTCTCATCACTGATTATGCCGGCCTCGGGATCACTTCCTCTGGACTCGACAACTTCGTACAGCATGTTGTCTTTCGCCCTGGTTACGAAGAAGGCTCCGTTCTTGTGGATGTGGTTAAAGAGTCTGAAGAAATCGACATAACCTTTGTCCAAAAGATAGATGGCTCCCATCTCAATACAGAGAGTATCAAGAGCCTTGACATCATGCACAGAGGCATCTGTAAGGTGGATATAGACAGGAAGATTGCCTCTCAGATCCAAGAGAGTATGCATCTTTATACCAGCTTTAGTCTTTCTGAATTTAGCCCATGGACAGAGTTTCAGACAAAGACTTATAGTGCTGCTATCAAAGGCATAGACCATATTGTCAATATCGAGCCTGAATGGATCTTCCGCATACAGAGGACGGACTCGCTTGATGAGAGCCTGTCCGAAGTCTCGGTATATACGCCAGTCCCTTTGCTCGTTTGCTTTAGCGAGAGTATTTCTTGGAACAGCGTAACTGATGCCACTATGATACAACTTATGCTCAACTGCAATCAGACTCGCCTCAATATCTCGAAGGCTATTCTTCGAAGCATACTGCGCAAGGCACATCACGAGAAACTGATCGTAGCAGGACAGATTCCTGGTACGATAGTCTCCCTTGTATCTGGCGACACATGCGTTGAAGTCTCTACGAGGTATAAACGACATAAGTTGAGCAAATACGGTTTTTCCTGTGAACATAGACTGACAGATAAGATGGTCTGTCCAAAGTTACGATTCAAGTCGTGTACAAGAAAATACCTTTATAATTAACTAAAAATAAAACAATTATAAACTTTTAACAATCCCTTAACGGGACACTAGTGCAATGTCATATTTCCCCTTCTTCATTGTTTCCGGATCATGCACCCTCCGGGTATCCGGGTTCCTGTCAATCAACAGTTCCATTCCTTTGTGAGGGATCAAGGAATTCGTCCGAAATCACCTTGAAGCCGAGTTTCTCGTAAAAACCAATCGCGTAGGTCTGCGCCTCAAGAAATATTTTTTCTTCCGTAAGTTGCTCACTGACAAAGCTTATCGCCTGAAGCATCATCCGCAACCCTACACCGGTCCCGCGGAAACTCTCAATCACGGCTACTCTTCCAATCTGTAGTACCCCGGCTTCCTTCCGATATATTCTGAGGCATCCGACGATTCTGTCCCCTACGGATGCAAACACTTGCACTGACTCAAGATCCTTTCCGTCAGGATCCACATACAGGCATTTCTGCCCCGTCACGAATACCTCCGCCCGGACCCTAAGGATTCCATAGAGTTCTTCAAGCCTGAGTTCAGCGAACCGCCTGACTGTTATAGTTTCTGTTTTATTCATCGTCGGTTGCAGATTAATATCCAGAATTGATTTCCGCAAAAATACTTATTTTTGGGACATTGTGCCGAATTTTTCTTGAGAACTACTGAATCCATCCATATAAGTTCTTCGCGCGATGATTTGCCCGGGGATGGAACATCTAATCGTTCAGGCCCTTTTTATTGTCATTTAGGGGCTATTTATAGGATTTTTTACTTAAAAAGCGTAGAAAATATTAAATTTGTCGTCCTTAATGAATATAAAACGACGACAAGCATGGAGTATTTTATAAAGACATTCGGGAGGACGGTAAGGAATTGCTGGGAGATGCCTGCACTGCAGGATTACCGCGAACCGGTCATGACTTATGGGGAACTGGCGGAGGAAATAGAGAAGATACATATCTATTTCCGGGCTGCAGGACTGAAACCTGGAGACAAAATCGCCATAAACGCCAGGAGTTCGGCCAAATGGGCACAGACATTCATGGCTGCCGTCTCCGGAGGATATGTCGCCGTGGAATTGCTGAACGGCTATATGCCGCATGACATACAGGCTCTCGTGAACCATTCGGACAGCCGAATCCTGTTCACGGAGAAATCCATTTTCAAGGACATGGACTTCGACGGGATGCCTGGACTGCTCGGCGCAGTGGACCTCAGGAGCGGTGAACTGCTCGCTTCGAGGAACGGATTCGCAGATGTCTTTGAGACCCGAGAAGCCCGGTTCGCCCAGGCACATCCTGACGGATTGAAACCGGAGGATGTTAACTATCCGGAGCGTTCCATGGAAGACCTCTGCGGGATAATGTACACCTCCGGCTCGACCGGATTCCCGAAAGGTGTAATGCTCACTGTCAGGAACTTCAGTGCCAATGTGGACATGCTCCCGTCGCATTTTCCCTACAGGCAGGGAGACAGTTTCGTCAGTGTCCTCCCTTATGCCCATATTTTCGGGCTCACATTCGACATGATTACTCCGCTGTGCTGCGGAATGCACCTTGTCGTGCTGTACGTGCCGCCTGTCCCGACCAACCTCAAGCATGCCCTCAGGGAGCACCGCCCGAAACTTTTCTTCTCGGTCCCTCTCGTCCTGGTCAAGATGATAGAGGATTCCATAGGGGAATTCGTGAACAGCCGTTCCGGAAAGGCTAAGCTCGCCGCCTGGCAGTCCAACCCGGATTATTGTGACGCCCTTAGGACCATTTTCATGTCCGCCATGGGAGGCTCCCTCGAGGTTTTCGTCACGGGCGGGGCCGCTATTCCGGACCAGGTGGAGCAACTTCTTGCTGTAAAGCTCAGGACACCGTTCGTGACAGCCTATGGAATGACGGAATGTGCCCCGACAATCTCATTGGGTCGTCCTGGAGCCTATAAACTGAAGTCCGTCGGGGAATATGTCAGCGAGCATATCGAGTTGAAAATCAATTCGGTGAATCCATCCAAGATAGCAGGAGAAGTTTTGGTGAAGGGAGACTGCGTCTTCCCGGGATATTACAAGAATGAAGAGGCTACGGCTACCGTGTTCACGCAGGACGGATGGTTCAGGACCGGCGACCTCGGCACCTTGGACAAGGACGGCACCCTTTTCCTCGTGGGCAGGAGCAAGAGCATGATTCTCTCTTCCAACGGGCAGAACATATATCCGGAAGAAATCGAAGTGATATTGAACAATATGCCGTTCGTCTCGGAGTCATTGATAGTCAGCAGGAAAGAGAAGCTGGTAGCGATAATAGTGCCTGACCAGAACGCCCTTGCCGATGCCGGAACAGACGCAGAAAGCCTTGTCAGCATAATGGATTCGAACCTCGAGTCGCTCAACAAGATTGTCCCGGCCTACTCCCTCGTGTCATCGTACGAATTGCATTACGAGCCTTTTGCCAAGACTCCGAAGGGCAGCATCAAGCGTTTCCTATATCAGTAACGAGGATTTGCCTTTACTCATAGTGCGTCCTTCGAGACAGTCACTATTCAGAATGTCTTCTTGATAAGCTCATCCATTTTCCTGCGGAGTTTCGCAAGCATCGGAAACTGGACCAAAGCTATCACGATGAGGAATGTAATCGGGAGATCCCTGCAGAGCTCGGTCAAAAGCTCTTCTAATCCGCATTCCGGCAGCAGCTTGACCACAGGCCG
>SFNZ01000139.1 GCA_004552615.1 Bacteroidales bacterium
TTCCGTCACCTCCGGTACGGGTTCCTGCTCCGGCATGGCCGCCATCACACTGTCCGCACGTCTGACGGTCACGTTCATGCCCATGACGGCGTTGATCCTCTCGCACCATGCTTTACGTCTCTCGAGTTCGAGGTCGGCCGCCTGCTCCACGGACTGCGAGCCGTTGACGGTCTCCTCGACGGTGATCCCCGAACTTTTCGCAACGCCGTCGCCGGACTGCATGACCTCGAGGATCTTCGAGTGCATGGCCTCCATGCAACTGATCAGATTCTGCGAATGGTCCGTTACCTTCAGGTCGAGAACGTCGAGGGGCATCCCGTCACCCTTGATGACCGGGATGAAACTCTCGCCGTTGAGCAGGTCGGACTTGAGCAGGACTCCCGTCAGGTTGCCGCCCTCCCCTGCATCGGGGCGGCCGCTGATCAGGATGGGCGTCGACAGTGCGCCTATGTTGGTGTTCAGGACCTTGATGCAACGGGCCATGACATCGAGATAGGGCCGGATCCTGTCCATGACGGATGCGGACATCCATAAGACGGGATTGTCGGATTCCGCGAACAGTTCCGGATCCGACTCGAAACCCATGACGCCCGGCACGTTTCCGGGCACCCATGTGTATGGGGTCCCGTAGACGGTCAGACCCACTGGTTTCGCCGGCAGGACCACGGGCCCCATGCCGGTGTCCTTTATGGAGACTCCGGCATTGTAGAAAAGGGCGGTGTCCTCGATGAACCCGTCCGGCATGTCATCCGGAAGACCCTCCCAGATGAAGCGACCCCTTGCGATGTCGCGGTAGATCTGGACGAGCCCGGACGTGTCGATGGTCTCCGCCGTTCCGCGTCTCTCCCCTTTCGACGTGCGGAATGTGGGACGGGTCATCTTTTCACCAACTTCAGGATGCCACGGATCAGTTCGCCGAGATCGAGGGAGCCGTCATCGTTGGCGTCCATCCCCTCGATGGCCTTGCATATGGTATCTATATCCACCTTGATGGATGACAGCAACCACCCGACGATCAGCTCCCTCCATCCCATGCTTATGCCCCCGTGTTGAACAGCATGGCGTGACTGTCGAGGCCCTGCCAGATGGCGAGGGTACTGGATCCCTGATAGCTGTATCCGGTGGCCCTCTCCTTTGTGCATCTGAAGGACTCGACATCGGCGTACTGGACGTTCTCGATCAGCATGTCCCTATCGAGCAGAAGAGCGCCGAGCCTCTTTTTGGCGTAGCTGGCTTTTGTGGGAAGCTGGGCGAAACTGTCGATCTCGACGACCTCCGAGAACCTTCCGACGTAATCCCTGAATGTCTTGGTGGGGAATCCCGCGTATCCGTAGCCTGATGCCGTTCCTGCGGCGTTGGTCTTCGCGAAGATGGCATCGAGGGCGTTCAGGACCTTGGTCTCCATGATCAGCAGGGGCGTGCCGGTTGTGAAGGTCTCGACGCTCAGATTGTTGAGGTCATTTCCGGAGTAGCTGAAGTCGGCCGCCATGCCCTCGAGTTTCTGTGCGATCTCAAGAGCGGTGGTTGCGTCGGGGATGGTTGCGAGGGCACCCCTCTGCACCTCGGGGATGACAAAGCCGGTATCATCTATTGATTTGCAGTATCCTTTTACGGTGGGCTGATAGGTGACCGATGTGCTGGCGGGGTTGTTGCTGTTCACATATGATGTGATGTTGCGGGTACCGTCGATGACATCGCTTAAAAGCTGGACCCACGCCCTGTACTTCATCAGTGCGATGGTCTGAAGGGGAGTACGCATCTTCTGCGCGACGTAGGCACCGAGCTGGGCATCGTCGAGGACGGCCTTGTCGATCTCATGATCGTAAATGCTGATGTCCACATCATAGCCGAAGTTGGCCGCGTTGATCTGGCCGGCGATATCGACGTCTCCCCAGGGCATACATGTGCCATCCAGTTTGGCGTTGGGAGCCCCATGTTTGAAGGCGGCCTGCTCGATGGCGGCGCCGAAACGCTCCCCGTACTTGGTGATGTAGGGCTCGAGGGGGTTCGCGAAGACGCGGGTCTCCCTGATGAAGATGTCCTTGATCTTCCCTGTCAGGCCGTGGATCTTCTCGAGGTTGGCGGTGACTATGCCCTCCTCTAGATTGGCGTAGGGAAGCCCTTTGGTTATCCCGTCCTTGATAAGCTGTCCTGCATAGGGTGTGAACCCTTTGGTCTGCGGATTATCTGCCATTTGATTTATTCCTCCTTCTTTTTCTTTATTCCGAGAGCGCTATCGAAAGAATCGAGCATGACCTCATACGGATCCCTGATGGGCTCGGGCTGTGCAGGCGGTGCAGGTTCCTGCGCCGGATGGAGACGGGCCCACAGCTCTGCGTTGGCCTTCTGATAGTCTCCGATCTTGATCTGATAATCGGATTCTATCTTTTCCATTCTCGCCTTAAGATCCTCGATGATAAGGTCGCGTTCGTCCTTCGGTGCCGGCTCCGGTATCGGTTCTTCAGCCACGGGAAAATCCTCCGAACATTCACGGGATAACGTGGCCCGAGATCTCGGAAACCACGGAAAAGGGACCGTGGGCATGCCTGCCCTAGGCCGCGGGGGTCTCCCGTGCATCCGACCGCTTTCCCTTTTCATGTCTTCAATAATTCTGTATGTACA
>SFNZ01000140.1 GCA_004552615.1 Bacteroidales bacterium
AACGGCTCATACGACCTGTTGTTCCCGAACGCACTCGTGACGGTCAAGCCGGAAGGGAACTCCTTCTTCATACAGCTTGATGACAGCACCGTCATCAGGCCTACGAACGTGGAGAAATTCACTTTCACGGAAGAGACAAGGGCTTTCGCCAATTTCTCATTCCCTGACAAGCCATGGGGCAGCGAACTCGAGATAGAGGCTAACTGGATAAGCCCTACACTCACCAAGCAGCCTGTAGTGACCGGAGGCTCGCAGGAAAGCGACAGGGTCGAGTACGGTGAGGATCCGGTGGAGCTCGTGAAAATGTGGACAGTTTGCGAGGACGGTTACCTTTCGCTCCAGTTCAGGACTTCCTGGAGCTCATACGGGGACATCAAGCATGAGGTCAACCTCATTACCGGAGTTGATCCTGATGACCCTTACACCGTGGATTTCAGGCACAATGCCTGCGGGGACATCCCCCAGGTAGTCGCTGACGGATATGTATCATTCAGGCTGAACTCGCTTCCTGACACCCGGGGAGAGACTGTCAAACTCAAGGTGAGATATATGTCAAATACCGGGATGAAGACGGTCGAATTCGACTACAAGACCCGTCCGGGTGACGGCACTGCAGAATGACGGTGACCCGTTCGGCATTGGAATTGCAAGCCTCCTGTCATTCAAGAATTTTTGATGAGGATTTTCTGGGACGATAGCGAAAAGCGACTGGCGGACGATGTCCGGAAAGGAAACCATACGGCAATGAAAAAACTGTATGATACCTGGTCCGGATATCTCTTTGCATTGTGCAGGAGATATGTCCCTGACAGGGAGAACGCAGAAGATATCCTCCAGGAGGTGTTCATCAAGATATTCGCATCGATAGACTCGTTCAGTTACAAGGGGCCGGGATCTCTGAAGGCCTGGATGTCACGCATCGCAGTGAATGAGTCCCTTATGTATCTCAGGAAAAAGAAGAAAACCGATTTCGTGGAATATCAGGACAATCTTCCGGACCATGAAAATGAGGAGGAACCGGACGTAGGCAGGGTGCCGGCGGATGTGATACAGAGGATGATAGGAGAATTGCCGGACGGATACAGGACTGTCTTCAACCTCTTCGTTTTCGAAGACAAATCCCACAAGGAGATTGCAGGGCTGCTGGGCATCACGGAGAGCACGTCAGCATCGCAATTCCACAGGGCGAGAAAGATACTTGCAGGGAAAATCAAGGAGTATGAAACAAAACATGGATAACAGCTGGACAGACAAGCTCAAGGAGAAGATGGCAGGGTACACCGAGACCCCGTCGGATGATGTGTGGCGGAAAGTGAGCGGAAGAGCCGGCATCACTCCCGACGAAAGAAGTCTCGGACGGGTCCCTGCGTGGTTTCTTCCGGCCGTCGGAATGGCAGCTGCTGCCGCCGGTATTCTGTTGATGCTCAGGCATGATCCCGAAATGGCAGAGATGAATCCGCCTGCCGGAATGACAGCGGAAGCGGTTATTGAGGAAGTGCCGGAACTTACGGAGCAGAAGGAAGTGCCGGAACAAACTGGGGCAGGAGCAGTCACGGTCAAGAAGATCCAGAACAGCGGAAGGCTGATTGCAGATGCCGGCGCCAGGATTTCCGGGCTTGACATTAAGGAGGAAGAAATCATTCCGGCAATCCAATACGATGCGACGGAGACAGGTCAGGATGCTGCCGGGAACGACAATGAGGAGCCGGTGGTATATGTATTCGAGGAGGAAGACAAGGAGGAGAACTGCGAGGAAGTCATTGATCATGAGGCGGAAATGCGGAAATGGGCGGAGATAATTTCAGAGGACGAAAAACCTCGCAAGACTGCACATCACGCCGGTATCGGATTCTCCGCAGCAGGAGCAGGTGGCAGCAGCATGATTGAAAACAAATCGACGAACCATGTTCTCGGCGCCAACCCGATGGCAAGCGGCACGGAAGTCAGTGCGTGGGTTTCCCCTGAAATCATGCAGAATCAGGGAGCCCTGACTTTCAATTCTCCGGAAGTAAAGACAGAATACAACCACAAGATACCGGTAAAGCTCGGACTGAACGCACGTTACGGATTCGGAAAATTCGGAGTGGAGGCCGGGGTCGCCTATTCGATTCTGTCATCGGACCTCAAGGCCGGGGAGGAAGGAACTTCCTGGAGCAAGGGTACGCAGACACTTCATTATATAGGCATTCCTGTCAATCTGTCATTCAACATAATTGACAGCAGATATTTCACCCTGTATGTCAGCGCCGGAGGGATGGGAGAAATCTGCGCCAAGGGCACAATGAAGAAAGACGAATACGAGAACGGAGCATACGCCCGGTCCACCAGCAGCGCAATACGTCCGAAAGAGATCCAGTGGTCCGTCAATGCCGCAGCCGGATTCCAGGTAAACATCCTGAAGCAGCTCGGTTTCTATGTTGAGCCGGGAGTAAGCCACAGATTCGACAGCGGAAGCAAGGTCCGCTCAATATACACTGACAAGCCGACTGATTTCAGCCTCGGATTCGGTCTGCGCTACAATTTCCTGTAGGCCAAAACCGGAGATTGTCCGGAACATCAGATTTTTTGTCTTATACTGCCACTCTTTGCGGGGTGGCAGTATTATC